>NZ_JANSIO010000196.1:0-5384 GCF_047462195.1 Synechococcus sp. R3-13
CAGTGCGGGGCTCCTGCGATTTCTAGCTGAGACAGGCTGGGAACTTCATACTCGTAGGGCAAGGCCGGGATCCGAACCATAGAGACCCCCAGTTGGGATCAATGCTGGGGCGGGGATCCTGCCTCGGCCAGGCCAATTTCCCTCAACCGCTGGGCCAAGTATTCTCCGGCAGTCAGGGAAGGAAACCGAGGGATCCCGCCGGTGCGGGCCACACAAGTCGGCAAGGGTGTGAGATCCACTTCTGCACGCGGATGCACAAAGAAGGGAATGGAAAAGCGGCGCTCTTGGGGGTTGTCGGGGTTGGTCACCCGATGGGTGGTGCTGCGCAGCAGGCCATTGGTGAGGTTTTGCAGCATATCCCCGGCATCGACAATGATCTGACCAGGGAGGGCCGAAATGGGCAGCCAAGATCCATCTCGTTGCAGAAGCTCTAGACCTGGCGCGGTGGCTTCACACAAGAGCGTGATCAAGTTGATGTCTTCATGGGCTGCAGCTCGTAAACTCTGGGGAGGGGCTTCAGCGGGAAGGGGCGGATAGTGAATCACCCGCAAGAGATTGGCTCCTCCTTCCGCCGCTTTGGGCAGGTATTCGGCAGGCTCCCCCAGATACAGAGAGATTGCTTGCAACAGTCCCTGGGCACAGGTTTCCAGTTGGGCGAACAGCTCTAGCATCACCCTGCGAAATTGGGGCACCTCCCGAGGCCAGATGTTGGCAGGAAGGTGGGGATCCCCTTCGCGCCCGATGTGCCAAAACTCTTTCAAGTCAGGGTAGGGGTGATTTTTGGCATGTTCTTTGCCAAAGGGGGTGTACCCTCGTTGCCCCAGCAGCGCCGGATCCTCATAGGTTCTCTTGGTTGGCTCTGGCAAAAGAAAAACGGCTTCTGCGGCTTCATAGGCTTCCCGGATCAATTCCGGCGATAGGCCATGGTTAACCAAGGCAAAAAAGCCAATCTGTTGCAGCGCTTCCCCCACCTGGCGGACAAGCTGCTCCCGCTCACCTGACGTTCCGTTTTGAAAGGCGGCGAAATCGACAACTGGCAGGGTCTGGCGTTGGGGAGTGGTTGCCATGGCAGAAGTCGTCTCTGGTGGAAAGTCAACACTTTCTCAGGCAGCGGGCTTGGTACCCTATGCTATCCTTCCTAAGAAGCCAAGGGGAGAGTTCTGAATCGAAGACGGTCTGTTCGGGGTTCATCTACAATATCTATCTACAATATCTAGAGTCTAAAGCTGCTCAGCTACTTGCCTTCCCACAAGATGCAGGTAGAATCCTGCCGGACAGCCTCTGTCCCTTTTGTCTGGAGATTGCACCTTGTAGTGGCCTGTGCCCTTTTTGGAAGGCTGTGATAAAGTCGATAGAAGCAAAGCTATGGATTGATTTTGCCTTGAGAGCAGTCTGAGCCCTGGGTAGGCGGAATGGAGCGAGTTGTTCTGTTGTTGCACTGGGTTAACTGGATAAAGCAGGGCAGGCTACTTCTCTCTTTTTTAGCTGATTAAAGTTTTTGTAAAGTTACGGATACCTGTTGCTTGTCAACCATAACCGCGCCTAGAATTGCCGAGGACTGATGTTTTCGGAGATAGTTTGCAGACACTGTTGATGTTGCTTTCCTTTTGCCTACTCTCAATCTGTTGACCTTTCGAGACCGACTGCTCTATGACAGACACTCATCCCTGTGCCCCCTGTATTGTGAATACGGGAACTTTGGTGAACAAGCGGGATATTTACCGACTCCTATCCGATTTGGCCCGTGTTCGCTACTTCGATATCGTCGATGGCTCAGTGCGGAAGCAAGGGGAAGGCTGCGTGGTGGATGTTTTTCAGGATCCCACTGCTGCCACACTGGTGGTAAACCGTAGCCTCTACTTAAATGTGAACAGCTTTGATTATGCCTGTCTGCGGGATCCCGCTTCCGAAGAAGAGATGGCCAACCTGGGCAAGGAGCAGCCGGGCGTGGTTATCGACTTGGTTCAGGACGGACGTATTCTGCGCTTGGTTCCCCTGGTGGAGCCGCGTTCGGATCCCGAGGAGCTCTTGGGGGATAACCAGGCGCTGCGGGCAGCGGTGGATGTTTTGGCTGCGGGCTGGGGCATAGAAGAGGAAAACTCTTCCGACTCCTCAGATTGAGAGATCCTGACCTGAAAATATAGACCTCCAAACCCATCTCTTCCTGGCCTTGAAGTTGACCGGTGCGGTGTGACGCAAATCATGCTCGGGAGGATGGTTGCAGCCGGTATGATCCACTTGGGTCATGGGGCTTTTTTGGAGGTGGTGTGAATTCAAGGCAGCGACTGCTTTTGGGCAGAGTGTGGGGCCTGCGCCTGCTTGGATCCCTGGTGGCTGTGCTTCTGGTACTGGCGCTCAAGGCCTGCGGGGGAAGTGGTGGCTCCTCTTCTGTGAGTGTCATTCCCACTCCCATTCCAACCGTCATTCCCACTTCTACTCCAACTGTCGTTCTCACCCCTACTCCGACTGTCATTCCTGCCCCTTTGCCCTCGCCAACGACTGCGCCTGCTTCCCAGTTCACCATTGACGTTCGCTTTCCCGACAACAGTCTCACCCCCACCCAGCAGTCGATCGTCCGCAATGCCGCTCTGCGCTGGCAACAGATCATCGTTGGCGACCAGCCGGATCTGCCCCCCACCACTATTCGGGCCGACGAATGTGATCGAGGGTTTCCCAGCACGCCACTCAATTTCCCCATCGACGATCTGTTGGTGGAGGTGCGGGCCAGAAATCTCGGCGACGAGCGAATTTTGGGGGGAGCTGCTCCCTGTTTTGTACGGGCCTCTAATGGTCTGCCTTTTTACTCCGTAGTTCTGTTCAACAGTCAAAATCTATCTGCCCTGGAAGAACGAGGGGATCTGCCCATTACTGCCCTGCACGAGTTGGGCCATGCCTTGGGCTTCTTGCCCATCGTCTGGGATCCCAAGGGGCTAACGGTGGGCTTGGTGGGACGGGATCAGCCTACGCCCCCTGGCTACGATCCCCGCTTCATCGGCCCCAGGGCGGTCAGCGCCTTCGCCACGCTGGGAGGAAACGCGCCCTCTGTGCCCTTGGAGAACCAGTTTGGGGAGGGATCCCGAGATTCCCATTGGCGGGAGAGCGTCTTGGGCCGCGAGCTGATGACCAGCCGCATCGACCGGGGGGTAGCCAACCCCTTAAGCATTCTCACCGTCGAAGCAATGGCAGATATCGGCTATGACGTGAACCCGGCAGCGGCGGATGGCTTTGCTTTGGGGCGCGGCAGGGGGGTCTCTCAACCTTTGGAGCTGCAAGAGCTGGAGTTGACCCTACCCCTACAGCGATTTGACGCCGAGGGCAGGCGGGTGGGGGATCCCTGAGAAAAAGAGCATATTTACTCATGGCCAAGAGGCTACCTTTTAACAATAATGAAGGTCGAGTTGTATAACTTCACAACATCGACATAACATCGACAAGTTCTCACCTCATCTCTTTGCAATTAGCTATGGGTATCCTCAAAAAGCTTTTCGGCGGCCTGTTCTCCTTTTTCGGCATTCTCTTCGGCGGCTTGGTGGATTTTGTTACCGGGCCTTTTCGTTCTGCACCGGCTTCTCCCAGCTCTGCTCCTGCGGCTACAGCAACTGCTCCTGCCAACAAGCCCAAGGTGGTGGTGGAGAAGCCTTTTGTGCCCAATGAGATCTCGGCTCCGCGTCCTAACCGTCGCCCTGGCCCGGCTTTGGATGTGTTCCGGGCTATGGTTCAGGAGATCCCTTCGGCGCGGGCTTAGTCTGCCCATCTTCGGGAGCAGCTCGTAAGATGGAGGTGACACCGCTGGAGACTGCTCTCTATGTCCGATCTCTCTTTCTCAGAACAAGAACGGCTGAAACAGCTTGAGCGTGAACTGGAGCAGGCGGCTGCAGCCTCTCGGGAGTCGGGAACATCCGTTGCGTCTCAGGGGAAAAGTGCCGTTCGAGCTTGGATTGAGACTTGGGGGCGTCCACTGGTGACGGTCTTCGCCATTCTGGGCTGTATTCTTCTGGTTGGGCTGTTCTTCCGGGTTTTCGGCACCGTTCTCAGGTGGGCGGTGGTGGCGGGGTTGGGCTACCTGCTCTACGCCTGGGTGGTGGCACCGCGGCTGGGCCTTCCCACCGGAGCTAAGTCGAAGCCAGAGGACGGCGGTAGCGGTGCGGAGCACCATCTCGACAGCTTTTGATGGGCAGGGATCTCTGGCGAGCATATGCTTACCTGGCGGCGGCCATCTTGGGCTGGGCTACGGCTGCCAGCGCTTTTAAGTTTGGGTTGCAGCACCTGTCGCCGACGGTCTTGCTGATTTTTTCGGCATTGAGCTCTTGCTTGATCCTGGGGATCGTTTTGGTGGTTACAGGGCGGGCGAGGTTGATCGGCAGGCAGAGGGGATCCCAAATCCGCCTGTCGGCCCTTCAGGGGCTGCTCAACCCCTTCGGCTACTATGGGGTGTTGTTCCAGGCTTATGACCGTCTGTCGGCTCAGGCGGCGATGGCTTTGAACTACACCTGGCCGCTGGTGCTGGCTCTTTTGGCGGTGCCGCTGCTGGGAGAGCGCTTCCGTTGGCGGCTGGTGTTGGCCTTGGGGGTGAGCCTGCTGGGGGTGGTGCTGGTGGCTACGGGGGGATCCTGGGGCACCTTGCAGGTGGAGGATCCCTGGGGGGTGCTGCTGGCGGTGGGCAGCTCTGGAATCTGGGCGCTCTACTGGCTGCTCAATGTGCGGGATGGGCGAGATGCGGTGCTGAAGCTGTTTATGGGGTTTCTCTTCGGCAGCCTCTATGGCCTGCTACTGCTGCCGTTTCAGGAGGTCTCTTGGACAGTTGCGGGGCTGGGTTGGGCGGCTTACATTGGTCTGGCGGAGATGGGCCTGACTTTTGTATTTTGGCTGCGGGCTCTGGAGTTGGCGGGCCATCGGGGATCCCTGGCCAACTGGGTGTATGTGACGCCCTTTTTGTCGTTGGGGTTGATTGCGGTGCTGTTGGGCGAGAGGATTGCGCTGGGATCCGTGCTGGGCCTGGGTCTGATTTTGGCCAGCAATCTGTGGGGATCCCGTAGGGAAAAGTCCCCCGCAGATCCTGTTCTGTCTTGAGGTGGTCGCGATGAATCCCGTTCCTCTGTATGTGGCGGCAACAGCGCACGGGTTTGGGCACGTTACCCGTCTGGCGGCGGTCGTGAATGCTTTGCTGCGGCGGGATCCCCATGTTCTGCCCATCTTTGTTACGCCGGCTCCCCGCTGGCTCCTGGAGCGTTACGTGGAGGGGAAGTTTCTCCATCGGCCGCGGGCGTTGGATGTGGGGGTGGTGCAGCCGGATGGGCTGCAAGCGGATCTGCCGGCTACGTTGGCTGCCCTCAAGGCGTTCAAAGCCAGCGCTGCGGAGCTTGTTCGAGAAGAAGCGGATTTCA
>NZ_JANSIO010000197.1:0-10632 GCF_047462195.1 Synechococcus sp. R3-13
TCAGCAGTGTTCAGCGTAAATGTATCAGCAACAAAAGGTCGCCTTCTCTCTTTCCCAGATCCTGGCGGAAGCTGAGATTGGATAGGTGCTGCCTTTTCCTCCGAAACTGAGCTCTATCTCCTGCCCAATAGGGATCCCATGAGGTTGAAAGCCCTCATTTGATTTTCCTTGCCACACCCTAAAGTTCTCTGGAAGGATGTATACAATGCAGGGATCCAGTGGCCAGTCAGGGGGATCCCTTGGGTCGGGCTCATGGCTTGAGTTTGAGGGGATGTTCTCGGGTCATCCAAAGTGAGAGGGAACTTGAGAAAAATACAAACTACTGTTTCAGTTTCCACATACTTCTCCACATCTCGAAGGTTTGCTTAGAGATTGAGCTAGAGTGTTTCCAGTGGGTTCCTGTGGTGGGCCGCCTTGTTAGGAGGGCAAGACATGAAAGTTGGAGATCGGGTGCGGGTGCGTACCAGCGTGATCGTCTATCACCACCCGGAATATCGCAATCGACCTTTCGACCTCAAAGGCATGGAAGGGGAGCTGAAGGCCGTGATTCGGGATTGGAATGGCCGCCCGATCAGCGCCAACTTTCCCTTTCAGGTGCAGTTTGACAACAAGTTCCGTGCGCATCTCCAAGCTGATGAGCTAGAGGTGGTTGAGCCGGCCAACTCTGAAGAGCCCGCCGGGACGGCGGCCTAGTTAAGGCCCAGCAGCGTGCGGTTAGTTTCCAGAATCGGCCTGATCAACTTGGTTTCTTCGGGGGTGAGGTAATTGGCTATCACTTCTTGTAGGAAGCGATAGGTGGCCTCGCAACTGCGTTGGGTGCGGAAGGCCCGCATTAAGGTCTGGAACCAGTAGAGAAATCGATCTTTGTAGCGTTGCTCATCGTCCAGGAGCATGGCCAAAGCCGAGAGGCGCAAAACCCGCACGGTGTCAGCCTTCCACTTGTTGCTGAAGTCTTCCACCCCTCGCATGAGCAAGTAGGGATCCAGCGCGCGCATTTTCATCTCCACATCCCGGATGATCTGGGCTTCCGCCGCCTGGATCTTGCGATAGGCGCTCAGGCGTAGGTCAAAGGAGGCTAGGTAGGTCTCCATGAACTGCAGCTCTTCATCCCTGAGATAGCGCCCGTCGGCAGCGATGCTCAGTTCGCGCAGTTGAGTCAGCATAGGGATCCCTGGGCAAGCTGGAATGAGAATGGAAAAAACACCACCTATCCTGGCTGACGGCACAGCCTTGGTCTCTCAATCCTATCCCCAAACTCCCGGCCAGAAGAGCGGGATTGCAGGGATCCCCGGCAACCCTCTCAGTCAGGTTAATATTAATTAACAGTCTGTTGCTGCAAGAACCCACCCGACCCCAGATTGTTACCCATAGGTCACCATCTGCGAGTTCGATTCAAAAACACCCTTTGGGAGGAAACACTTCCGTGAGTCAGAAAGGTAAAAACAAGAAATGGAGAAGCGCGGGGTTATATGCGCTACTGGCCATCGTCTTGATCTCTTTAGCCACCACCTTCTTGGGTAATCGCCCGCCTGAGCGTTTGGAGATCAGCTACTCCGACCTAATCAGCCGTGTTGAACGGGGCGAGGTCAGCAAAGTTTTGGTGGAGACGGCCCCGGATGGTCGCCAGGTTGCCATCGCCGAGGCAGAAATCAACAACCGCGCCACCCCAGTGCAGGTGAATCTGCCCCCCCTTACCCCCGAGTTTGAGAACACCCTGGTTGCCAACGGGGTGGAGCTGGCCGTGCGTCCTGTCCAAGAGGAGGGGCTACTTGGGCGCATTCTCAGCACCTTCTTCCTGCCGGTTTTGCTCTTGCTGGGGCTCTTTTTCCTGCTGCGGCGGGCTCAAAATGGCCCAGGCAGCCAAGCTCTCAACTTCGGCAAATCCAGGGCACGGGTGCAAATGGAGCCGAAAACCCAGATTACCTTCAACGATGTGGCCGGCATCGATCAGGCCAAGCTGGAGCTGGCAGAGGTGGTGGATTTCCTGAAAAACTCAGAGCGCTTCACCGCTTTGGGAGCCAAGATTCCCCGCGGGGTGCTGCTGGTGGGCCCGCCCGGCACCGGTAAGACCCTGTTGGCCCGCGCCGTAGCCGGAGAAGCAGGTGTGCCCTTTTTCTCCATTTCCGGCTCCGAGTTTGTGGAGATGTTTGTTGGGGTGGGGGCCTCGCGGGTACGGGACCTGTTCGAGCAAGCCAAGCAAAATGCTCCCTGTATCGTCTTCATCGACGAAATTGATGCGGTCGGTCGCCAGCGGGGAGCTGGCTTGGGGGGTGGCAACGACGAACGGGAGCAGACTCTGAACCAGCTGCTCACCGAGATGGACGGTTTTGAGGGCAACTCCGGCATCATCGTCATTGCGGCCACCAACCGACCGGATGTGCTGGATGCAGCGCTGCTACGGCCTGGCCGGTTCGATCGCCAAGTTACGGTGGATCGCCCCGACTTCCAAGGCCGCCTGGAGATCCTCAAGGTGCACGCCCGCGGTAAAACTCTGTCTGCGGATGTGGATTTGGAGAAGTTGGCCCGCCGTACTCCTGGGTTTACCGGTGCCGATTTGGCCAACCTCCTGAACGAAGCAGCCATTCTGGCTGCCCGCCGCAACCTCACCGAGATCTCCATGGACGAGATCAACGACGCGGTGGATCGGGTGTTGGCCGGCCCAGAGAAGAAGGATCGGCTGATGAGCGAGCGGCGCAAGGAGTTGGTGGCCTACCATGAGGCGGGCCATGCCCTGGTGGGATCCCTCTTGCCCAACTACGATCCCATCCAAAAAGTGACGATCATCCCCCGGGGACAAGCAGGTGGCCTCACCTGGTTCATGCCCAGCGATGACGACATGGGACTAACCACCCGTGCCCATCTGAAGAACATGATGACCGTTGCCTTGGGTGGGCGCGTGGCCGAAGAAGTGGTCTACGGAGAGTCGGAGATCACCACAGGGGCAGCCAGCGACCTGCAGCAGGTGGCCCGCATCGCCCGCAACATGGTGACCCGCTTTGGCATGAGCGACCGACTGGGAAATGTAGCCCTAGGTCGCCAGTACACCAACATTTTCCTGGGCCGGGAGATCGCCGCAGAACGGGATTTCTCGGAGGAAACAGCAGCCCTCATCGACGAAGAGGTGCGGCGGCTGGTGAACGAGGCCTACCAACGGGCTACCTACTTGATTCGGGAAAACCGTGCCCTCTTGGATCGGATTGCCCGCCGCCTGGTAGAGGCCGAAACCATCGATGGGGAAGAGCTGCAGGCCATCATCGACAACTCTGAGGTGGTGATGCTGCCCCCCGAAGAGGAGCCAGAACCGCTGACTCTGCCTATGGCCGTCAACGCCGGCGCCTAGTCTCTTGTCCCCAAGCGCAAACCCGGGATCCCCGCTTTTCCTCTTGAGGAGAGAGGGATCCCAATGTTTTGTATGATTTGCGCTGGGAGAGGGGGAGTCCACCCTAGCCGGCAACAGCCGAACCCAACAGAGTCCGGCTCGCCTCTGCTTCCAGGGGCTGAGGCTCGTAGATTTTCAGCACGTACTCCGCTACCATGCGGTCGGTGTTGAAAACGGGGTTGAGGGTGCGGATGGCCTCCTTCATGCGGGCAATCCAGCGGCGCGGGATCCCTTTCTCATCCCGGTCGTAGAACATGGGGATTACTTCATACTCCAACAAGTCGTAGAGGGAGTTGGCGTCCAAGTCGTCTTGGGCAGCGGGATCCAGACCTTCGATTTCTTGGCCAATAGCCCAGCCATTGCGACCGTTGTAACCTTCGGGCCACCACCCATCCAGCACCGACAAATTCAATCCCCCGCTGAAGCCCACCTTTTGTCCTGAGGTGCCGGAGGCCTCCAGAGGGCGTCGCGGGTTGTTCAGCCACACATCGACCCCCTGCACCAAATTGCGAGCGACATAGGCATCGTAATTTTCGATGAAGGCGACCCGGTTGGCCACCTCAGGCCGGTTGGACCATTCCACCACCCGCTGGATCAGGCGCTTGCCCCCTTCATCCCGGGGATGGGCCTTGCCGGCAAAGATAATTTGCACAGGGTGCTCTTTGTTGGTGAAGATGCGGGTAATTCGCTCCAGATCGCGCAGGATCAAATCTCCTCGCTTGTAGGTGCTGAAGCGGCGGGCAAACCCAATCGTCAAGACCTTGGGATCCAGCAACTGGTTGACCGCTTGGATGCGCTCATTGCTTTCGCCGCGATTGCGCCGGGCCCGCAACACCCGGTGACGGGTAAAAGACACCAGCCGCTCCCGCAGAGCCTCTTTGCGCCGCCACAGTTCTTCATCTGGGATCTCTTCCACCTTGGCCCACAGTTCCGGGTCTGACACCCGCTCCGGCCAATCGGGGCCCAAGTACTGGTCGTAGAGGTTCCAAAAAAGAGGGGAAACCCAGGTACGGGCGTGAACCCCATTGGTAATGGAGCTGATGGGCACCTCATCCACCGATCGCTCAGGGTAGAGCACATGCCACATTTCGCGAGAAACCCGTCCGTGGAGCTTGCTTACCCCATTGGCTGCCCGCGCGTACCGCAAAGCCAGCACCGTCATGTTAAAGCGCTCCCAGGGATCCCCGGTGCGCCGAGCTCCCAAGGCCAAAAATTGTTCCCGCGTCAGGCCCAGTTGAGGCCAGAAGGAGGCAAAGAACGCATCCATCTCATTGGGGCTAAAGGCATCGTGGCCAGCCGGCACCGGTGTATGGGTGGTAAACACGCATTTTTCCCGCACCTTGGCCTCCGCCGTCTCGAAGGGGGTGCCCCGCGCCACTTCCTCCCGCAGCAACTCCAGCGTCAGGAAAGCAGCGTGCCCTTCATTCATGTGATAAACCATGGGATCCAAACCCAACTGGCGCAGCAGGCGCACCCCACCGATACCCAGGATGCACTCTTGGGCAATGCGAGTATCGGTGCTGCCCCCGTAGAGGTGGGCGGTAATCCAGCGATCGATGGGGTCGTTCTCCGGCAGGTCGGTGTCCAGCAGAAAAAGAGGTACCCGGCCCACGTCCGCCCGCCAGGCCCGCGCCTTCACCAACCGCTGCCGCATCGCCACTTCCACCAACAGAGGGCTGCCATCCGGCTGACGCACCAAAGTCAACGGCAGAGACTCAAACTCAGAGTCTTCATAAAGCTCTCCCTGCCAGCCATTGTTGTCCAGGCGCTGTTGGAAGTAGCCCTGACGGTAGAGCAATCCGACGGCCACCAGGGGCACCCCCAAATCTGAAGCCGACTTGAGGTGATCGGCGGCCAACATACCCAGCCCGCCAGAGTAGGTGGGCAAAGACTCGTGCAAGCCGTATTCGGCACAGAAATAGGCGATGGGACGCTGCCAGTCGTAGGTTTTCATGGTGCGCTTGGCCCAGGTATCCTCAGCCGTCATGTACTGCCGATAGGACTGCACCATCCGGTTCAACGTGTTGAGGTAGTTCACATCGGTGGCCAAGGCTGCCAACCGCAAGTAGGAAACCTCCTCCAGCATGCGCACCGGGTTGTGGGAGGTTTTTTCCCACAGGGCGGGATCCATTTCCCGGAAAATGGTGAGGTGATCCGGGTTCCAAGTCCACCAATAGTTACGGGCGATCTCGCACAGGGGCGTGAGCGCTTCCGGCAGCACCGGACAACGTTCGGGAAAAGCAGGAGCTAAGGTGGCAATGGACATAGGACAGATACCTGGGGTTAAAGTTATGGGCTCGAAAAAGAAGAGGTAGAGGTCGATCCTGGTAAACGTATCTCAATTATTATTGAGCCGATCCTGAGGATTCTGAGGGGGGAATTCAAGATCTCTACAAAATCTTCAGGGGACGTAACCCAAATTTTCCAGGGCTTCTCCCGATCTTGCCACAGCAGCGCGGAGCCTTCAAAAACAGGGGTCGCAGGCAGGCCAGCTTTCGATTCCGGCAGAAGCTGCCCGTCTATCGTAAGAGATGGTGCAACATTAGAGTTAACTCAAAGTTAACAAAATCTACAGAACCCCAACGAACCCTTGGGAAACCCCTCCGGTTCAATTAAAATGCTGCTTCTCATAAGCTCTTAAAAACTGCAGCTACTTTTGCTACCAATCGATGATTTTGTTGGCTTCTCCCTGAAGTTGAGCCCTAACGTCCTTCCACCACTGCCAAGGTGGTGTTGCGGTAGTAGTGGCTGAGGATCTGTTGGTAGGAGTAGTTCTGGCTGGCCATCCCAGCCGCTCCCCACTGGCTCATGCCCACCCCGTGCCCGTAGCCGCGCCCCTGAATCTCAAAGAAAGCTGGGAATGTCCCTGCCACAGGAGCCAGGCTGGCTGTAGTGGTGGCCTCCCCGCGCGGGCTAATGGCAATCTTTGTGCTGCGCAACCCAAGAGCCCGACGAAAATCGCCGGCATTGAGATCTTTGATCCCTTGGGATCCCGTCAGGCGCACCGTGATTGCCCGTCCCCACGGGGAGCTGCGCAGTACCTCCACAGAACGAATGGCACCGATCCCGGCAGCCAACTGCTGAATCTGTTGGGCAGGAACGGTGGCCGTCCAGCTAAACACGGGTGAGTGCTGATCGAAATCCGGCACCCCCTGTAAGTAGGGCCGCGACTCTAACCAGACATTGCCTGCATCATCCGTATGTCCCCCCGCAGAGGAGTGGAAAACCGCATTGATCAACTGCCCCTGGTGGATGAGAACCTGGCCGGCGGTCTCACGGGCAGCCGCTTGGGTACGGCTGGATTCGGCAGCTACCCCCTTGTAAACCTGCCAATCAATCCCGTTTCCTAAGTCAAAAGGCTGCTGGGAACGGCGACTGCGGTGGTAGAGGGCATAGGTGCGGGAGGCCACGGCTTGGGCTTTGAGAGCCTCCATGGGAAAACGGTGTCCCATCTCGCTGCCCACCACGCTGGAAACGTAGTCCTCCAAGCCAACTTGGTTGATGGCAATCACCCCACGCTCGCCGGGGATCAGCTCCACCCAGCCACGGTACCAATTCTGGTCAATAAACACCAACCCATCGGAGGTGGTGGGCTGTAGGTAAAGACGTTCTCCCTGTTGGCCGGCCAAACTGACTGCTGAACCCGAACGGCTGGCCTGCAGCGGTTGCATGGCCTGCACCTCTGCCAGCGGCTGTCCCTGGGCATTCAATAGGCGGGCTCCGGTAGAGCTGCCGACGGTGACCTGGGGCTTGTTGACGGCAATACCTACCCGCAGCAGCACCCGTGCCTGCACCGGAAAAGTCAAGCACAGCCAAGCCCAAACCAGAAGGGCAATACCTCTAATCGAGGCTGATGGCGGAGGAGAGAAGGAGAGGGTAATAGTCACACACCAATCCTCTGGGAAAGAGTATCACAGCCGGCGAGGGATCCCGGACAAGTCGGGTTTTGAGAATCCAGGCATAGGGCCGACGCACCCTCAACAACCCAAGCGGCCACCGCTGGGCTCAAGAGATCCCGCACTCGGAAAGCCTTTTTTGAGGCTGGTGCGGGATCCCGGGCAAGGGCCAGCCGAACCCGTTATGACAGTATCAAAAACATCCTGCAGATGCACGACTTCAACCCAGAATTTTCCGCCCCCAGTCCCTCGGTCAGGATTCAGCCGGCTCAGAGGGGATCCCGCGCCGGTGGCAAAACCACTGCTGCAATAGGCGGCGACACTCGGCCTCGCAGACTCCGCCGATGATCTCCGGGCAATGGAAGCTGGCGGCAGAAGCTGGCAAATTGAGTACACTGCGCAAAGCCCCGGCCTTGGGATCGTCTGCACCGTAAACCACCTGAGCCAGCCGCGATTGGCTGATGGCCCCGGCACACATGGGGCAAGGCTCAAGCGTGACGTACAGCCGACAGCCCCGCAGTTGCCAATCTCCCAAGCGCTGCCCTGCCTGCCGTAGGGCTAGGATCTCCGCATGGGCCGTGGGATCCCGATCCCGTTCCCGCCGGTTACTGCTCAGGGCCAACAGCTCTTCCCCTGGCCCCACCACCAGAGCGGCCACCGGCACCTCTCCGGCTTCTCCCGCTTGCTCAGCTTCTCGCAAGGCCAACTGCATCCAGGCGCGGTGGCGTTGCCACAGATCCCACCCTTGCGGCTCGGAGGAATGGAGCTCGCTCGGATCCCCGATCATTTTGGGCGTTTCGAGCACTGCCTCTGTCCGCAAGATTTGCTAGGGTAAGCACACATACCCCGAACATCCAAAAGTAAAGAGTAGGAATAGATAGAATAGACCAGGAGTGAACTGGGTCTTGATGGCGTAAGTCGGGGGAGCGGGTTCACGCCTTTTGAGTCTTGGCGATACGGCTTAGCTTTGGGAGGGAGCATGGCGCGGATTCTACGGCATACACTTTTGGCGATGGCTCTGTTTGGTGGAGGCGTCGCAGGTGGGGTCTGGCTATCGTCTCGAGCGGGGCAGGAGTGGTTACAGCAAACTCCCCTGATCACTTGGACGCGACGGGCCAGTGAGGGAGTAGGATCCCTTTTGCCCTGGTCTGAGTCCCGCCCTGAGGCTGCGAATTCTGCCCCTCCCGCCGATGCCGTCCGGCCTTCTAATTTTATTGCCGCCGTTGCCCAAAAGGTCGGCCCAGCGGTGGTGCGCATCGATGCCACCCGCACCGTGTCGAGGGGGGTCAACCCAGAACTGTTCAACCAGCCCCTGTTTCGCCGCTTCTTTGGGGATCAACTACCGCAGTTGCCGCAGGAGTTTCGGCAAGAAGGCACCGGATCGGGGTTTATCATCGACGCCAGTGGCCTGATCCTCACCAACGCCCATGTGGTGGAAGGCAGCGAGCGAGTCAGGGTTCATCTGCTGGATGGGCGCACCTTTGAAGGGGAGGTGAAGGGCTCAGACCCGGTTACCGATATCGCGGTGATCAAGATTGAGGGGGAGAATCTGCCCACGGTTACTTTGGGCAACTCTGACTTGGTGCGACCGGGGGATTGGGCCATCGCCATTGGCAACCCGCTGGGCCTGGACAATACCGTAACTGCTGGGATCATCAGCGCCGTCGGGCGCTCCTCCGGGCAAATTGGAGCTGCCAACAAGCGGGTGACTTTCCTGCAGACGGATGCGGCCATCAACCCCGGCAACTCGGGCGGCCCGTTGCTGGATGCGGAAGGGCGTGTGATTGGGGTGAATACGGCCATCTTCCAGCGAGCTCAGAGCGTCGGCTTTTCCATCCCCATCAACCGCGCCATGGAAATTGCCGAGCAATTGATCCGGAATGGTCGGGTAGAACACGCCTTCTTGGGCATTCGCATGATCACCCTCAACCCCGACATTGTGGCCCGCCTCAACCGCGACCCCGCTCGTCCCACCACGCTGACAGTGGAAGAAGGGGTTTTGATCGGGCAGGTGATTTCGGGATCCCCGGCTGAGGAGATTGGCTTGCGGGAGGGGGATGTGATCACTGAAATCAATGGGCAGGCCATCCGCGATGCCGAGCAGGTGCAGCAGTTGGTGGAAGCCGCTGGGGTGGGCAATACGCTGACGCTGCGGGTCATCCGCGATGGACAGGCGCGCACCTTCCAGGTGAAAACTGGAGTGCTGCCCGTAGACTTCTAAGCAGTTTTATGTGCCGTCAATTTGATCCCCGTGACACAATGGCCCTAGAGGCGGGGGTCAGGTATGGCTTGGGCAGTCGGCGAAAGACTACAGGGGGGGCGCTACCGCATTGAGGCCATCTTAGGAGAGGGGGGCTTCGGCATTACCTACCGGGCCTGGGATAACGTCCGTGCCGACCAGGTGGTTATCAAAGTTTTGAACGACAGCCTTCGTGAGGATCCCGACTATCCCCACTTCCAGCAGAACTTCATGAATGAGGCGCTGCAACTGGCCCGCTGCCGCCACCCCCATGTGGTGAAGGTGGAAGAAGTGATCTGGGAGCAGGATCGCTGGTGCATTGTCATGGAGTACATCCGCGGCCAGACTCTGCACCAGCTTTTGCGGCAAAAGGGGCCGTTGCCCTTGCCAGAGGCCCTGCGCCTGACGCAGGAGGTGGGATCCGCCCTGATGGCCCTGCACGAACAGGGGATCCTGCATCGGGATGTGAAGCCATCCAACATCATGGTGCGGGAGGGATCCGGGCAGGCAGTTTTGATCGACTTTGGCCTAGCTCGCGGCTACACCCAAGGTCTGATCCAACGCCACACCTCCTACGGCACCGATGGCTATGCTCCTCTAGAGCAATACGACAGCTTGCGCCGCCGCGGCGCCTTCACCGATGTCTACGCCTTGGCAGCAACCCTCTACACGGCGCTGACGGGGATGGTGCCTATGTGTGCGCCAGTGCGGGCCACAGGCCGCCAGTTGGATACCCCTCGCAGCCTTAACCCCAACATTCCCGAGGTTGTGGAGGCTGCCATTCTCAAAGGGATGGCTCTCCACCCAGAAGAGCGCCCGCAAACCATGGCCGAGTGGCTGGCACTGTTACCGGCAGAAGCCTCTCAACAAGGGAGGAAGCCGGTTGCTTTTGAGCCAGCCATCCGCACCCAAGAGCTGGGGGAGCTGGAGCAGATCTTGGCCCAGCCTCCACAACCCCAAGACGAGCTGGAACAGCTCCTGTCCCGGCACTCGGCGGAAGAGCTAGAGCAACTGGTGGCACCTCCCACCCCTGCCACTGCCAAAAAAGCTGGAAGAGAAGAGGGATGCGGATCCCTGATTTTTCCTGAGGTCTGTCCAGAGGAGAGAGGGAAGGGGGG
>NZ_JANSIO010000198.1:0-604 GCF_047462195.1 Synechococcus sp. R3-13
GAGCTTATTATTGACTAGAGTCATGCTCTTTTTTGCCTCTTTTGAGATCCTTTTCACTTCTTAGCGCCCTCCCCCCAGTGTCCAAATGACAGCGGTGGGACAGGATCCCTACCCAGGCTAACAAAAGGTTCCCGCTGCCCCACTTTTCACAGGCCATCCCTGGGGCTCAGTTGCGGCGAAACAGGCTGTCCAAGTAGATGCGTGCCGCCCGCCGGTCGCTCTCCCCGCTTTGGAGCAGGAATAACGAGAGCGCTGCCGTCACCACCCGATCCTGATCCCAGTCGGGATGGCGGGAGAGGTAGTTTTGGAGGGTGTCATGCAGCTCCTCGGGAATTTCACTCAAAATGCTAACGCTGTGAGAACTCATAGTCCAACCACTCACTCGGGGTCAAGAGGGGAGAAAACGGCATCCCGCAAAACCTGCGGCCACAGCCAGAACTTGGGCAGCCCGAACAGAGCGAGCCCGCAACACCAAAACCCAACCTAGGTAGGCTAGGGGCCTCAGCAGGCCCGCAAGAAGAAAAGCAAGCGATATAGGTTCATAGCTTGCCCCTATCCCGGCGGATGGGAGGGAGGGCATTCACAACTGTTCCTAAGCCTGTCG
>NZ_JANSIO010000199.1:0-2823 GCF_047462195.1 Synechococcus sp. R3-13
ATAACCATGGAGGCGGACTTTCCTCTCGACACTGATCCTACCGGTACAGCACGGGGCTCCTGCGATTTCTAGCTGAGTGCTCAAGATGGATCCCTCTCATGTGCCCCTGGGTTTGCCGCTCATCTTGGGGGAGGTGCTTTTCGACTGCTTCCCCACAGAGATTGTGCTGGGCGGAGCAGCTTTGAATGTGGCTTGGAACCTCAAGGGGCTGGGATCCGATCCCCTCTTGCTCAGTCGTGTTGGCCAAGACGAGGCCGCCAGAGAGCTGCTGGGGGCCTTGCGACGGCAGGGGCTGCGCCTGGAGGGTCTGCAGCAGGATTCTGTTCACCCCACCGGCAAGGTTCAAGTAACCCTGGATGAGCAAGGGATCCCCACCTTCGCCATCTTGCCCGACCAAGCCTACGACTACATCCAGCTGGATATCGGGGCTCTGCAAGCTCTCCAGCCCAGCCTGCTCTACCGGGGCAGCTTGGCAGCCCGCCGGGAGGCAGCCCATCGCCACTTTCAAGAGGGGATCCCCGCTTTGGGCTGTCCCGTGTTTCTGGATCTCAACCTGCGGGATCCCTGGTGGCATCCAGACGCCATCCAGGAGATGCTGCGCACCTGCACTTGGCTGAAGCTGAACCAGGCAGAGCTGGAGCAAGTGGCCCAACTGGAAGGGATCCCTGCCGGAGACGTGCTGGAGCAAGGGCAGATCCTCCAGGCCCACCTGAACCTGAAAGGTCTATTTTTGACTCTGGGAGCGGCAGGCGCACTGCTGATCACCCCTGCTCAGGTCTATCGGGCCGACCCGGTTCCTGCGCCTCAGCTGGTGGATACAGTGGGGGCGGGAGATGCGTTTAGCGCCGTAGCCATCCTGGGGCTGTTGCGGGGATGGCCGGAGGCGATTCTGGTGCAACGAGCCGTGCAATTTGCAGCGGCCATCTGCGGGATCCCGGGGGGAGCGCCTGCGGATCCGGAGTTTTACCGGCCCTTCTGGCAGGCATGGGAGATCCAGGAGATCCAGAGGCCAAGGGTTCAATGAAACTGGCGCAGGTGAAACTGGGCGTAGCGACCCCCTTTGCCCAGCAATTCTCGGTGATTTCCCTGCTCCAGCAATTGCCCCTGCTCCAAGACGAAAATGCGGTGGGCGGTGCGCACTGTCGAGAGGCGGTGGGCAATCACAAAAACGGTGCAGCGTTGCATCAGCCGTTGCAGCGCTTCCTGCACCAACGCTTCTGACTCGTTGTCCAAAGCAGAGGTAGCCTCGTCCAGGATCAAGATCTTGGGGCTGAGGAGCACGGCGCGGGCAATGGCCAGCCGTTGCCGTTGTCCACCGGAGAGGGTGACCCCCCGTTCTCCCACGCGGGTGGCGTAGCCATCGGGCAAGCTCTCGATAAAGGTGTCGATGTTGGCCACCTGGGCCGCCTGGCGTACCGCTTCCAGGTCAAAATGCTCTTGTCCGTAGGCGATGTTGCTGGCAATGGTTCCCGAAAACAGGGTGATCTCCTGCGGCACAATGCCGATCTGCCGGCGCAGGCTCTTGAGGGTGACGGTGCGGATGTCGATGCCGTCGATGCGGATGCAGCCCTGCTGGGGATCGTAAAAGCGGGGAATCAGGCTCACCAGGGTGGATTTGCCGGCGCCGGAGGATCCCACCAAGGCCACAATCTCGCCGGGAGACACCTGAAAGCTGATCTGTTTGAGCACCGGCTGATCCGGTTTGTAGGCAAAGGAAACTTGGTCGAACTCCACCCAACCCTGAATGGCAGGCATGGGGCGGGCCCCGGGCAGCTCCCGGATTTGGGAGCGGGTGTTTAGCAGCTCGAAAATCCGCTCCACCGAAGCCTCACCCTGTTTCAGCTCGCTGTAGTTGTTGGTGATGTGAACAATAGGGTCGATCAACATCGCAACACCGGCGATAAAGCCGAGAAACTGGCTGCCGGTCAGGTTGCCCTGGCTAATTTGCCAGCCGCCCACCCAAAACACCCCCAACACGCTCATGGCGTACAGGAAGCCCACCACCGGGTCTTGGATGGCTCTCATCTGTTCGGTCTGAAACCGGGCCAGGCGGTTGCTTTCGGCAATGGCACTGAAGCGGCGAATTTCGTAGTCCTCAGCCGCAAAGGCGCGAGTGAGGCTGATCCCGGCAAACACCTCTGTCAAGAGGGCGGCCAAATCCGACATCTTCTCTTGGTTGAGGCGGGAGCGAAACAAAAGGCGATCCCCAAACCAACTGATCAAGGCTCCCATCAGGGGGGCTATCAGCAAGGTGGTCAAGGTGAGAATGCCGTTGAGATAGAACAGGTAGGCCACCACCGCCAAGATGGTGAGCACGCTGGGGATGAAGCGATGGAAAAACCGCTGCACCACCTCTCCCACCCGATCCAGATCCCCCGTGAGGCGATAGACCAGATCGCCGGTGCGGCTGCCGGAAAAATAGTCCACATCCAGTGCCTGCAGGTGGGCATAAATCTGTTGGCGCAATTCCAAAACCATTTGCAAGGAGGCCCTCGCCATCAGGGTGTCTTGGCCATATTGGAAAGCGCCGCGCACCAAGAAAAACACCACCCCAATCAAGGCCAGCATCCGCAATTGCCCCAGATCCCCGGCACCGATGGAGCGGGCCACCCACTCGATCAAGTAGGCGAGGGCGGGCATGGTTAGCACAAAGCCAAGGGTACAGGTTAGCCCCAGCAACAACATCCACAGATGGGGCCGAATGAAGGGAATGAGACGGCGATAGCTGCGACCTGGATGCACAAATCACAAACCAGAAGGGCCTCTGACCCAACCAGCTTACAGGATAGTGTTGCGGACTGCTGCCGGGATCCCTGAAACTGG
>NZ_JANSIO010000200.1:0-5782 GCF_047462195.1 Synechococcus sp. R3-13
ATCCAAAACTTGGCAAGAGGAGGTTTTCCATGCCCAGGGCTATCTGGAATGGGGTAGTGGTGGCGGAGACAGACCGCTACGAAACCGTAGAAGGCAACATCTATTTTCCGCCGGAATCTCTGCGCCGGGAATACTTCCAGCCCAGCTCTACCCACACCACCTGCCCCTGGAAGGGGGAGGCCAGCTACTACACCCTCGTGGTCAACGGCCAGGAGAACAAAGATGCCGCCTGGTACTACCCGGATCCCAAACCCGCTGCGGCCAACATCCGGGGCTATGTGGCCTTCTGGAAGGGTGTCAAGGTGGAGCCCTAGCCGGAGCCGAGTTTGTCAACCGGGTATGATGGGAAGAGTGGGTTGGAGAGGCGATGCCATGCTGACCGATGGCCGGATCCCATTCAGCCCGGCCCGATGGGCGGGAAAGCTGTGCCTGGCCGGATTGAGCCTGGTGCTGTTGGGCTGCAGCCCTGCAGGCTTTCGCACCCCACGTCCTAGCCTGACCAACAGTGGCCTCAACAGCATCTTCCCAGATGGGGAGCCTGCCTTCAACGGAGATGGTCGCTACCTGGTGTTTTCCTCTGCCCGCAGCGGCAGCCAAGATATTTTTCTCTACGACACGGTGGAACGTCGCTTGGTGGATCTGCCCGGCCTCAACTCCAGCGACGTGGCGGCCACCTCGCCCGACATCAGCGCTGATGGTCGCTACATCGTCTATGTCTCCAATGCTCTGGGCAAGTCTGAGATCTTCCTCTACGACCGAGAAACTCGCAGGATAGAAAACATCAGCAGCCGGGTGCCAGGAGATGTGCGCAACCCCACCATCAGCGGCGATGGCCGGTTTATCGCTTTTGAGAGCAACGGCCAAGGACAGTGGCACATCGAGATTTTCGACCGGGGGCCGGCGGCCAGCACGCGTCCAACCTCACCTTCTTCCCCCAATGCTGACGACAATCCCTGAGGGGATCCTCAAGCTAGGATAGACCCCCCTGCTTTGCAAGAGTTGTTGCATGTCGATTCCCCTCGCCCAGCGACTTCAGCCCCTCGGCGGCAATGTGTTTGACCAAATGGATCGAGCCAAGCGAGAGGCTCGTCGCTCTGGCCTGGATGTGATCGATCTGTCTCTGGGATCCTCCGATCTCTTTCCCCCTTCAGACTCCTTGGCGGCCATTCAATCGGCTCTGTCGGATCCCTCTACCTATGGCTACACGCTGTTTCACGACACGGCGGACTTTCGGACGGCCTGCGCCAAGTGGTACATGGGGAAGTTCGGCCTGGAGATCGATCCGGAAACAGAGGTGCTGCCGTTGATCGGATCCCAGCAGGGGACGGCCCTCTTGCCCCTGGCTTTGCTCAATCCTGGCGATGTTGCCTTGGTCGCCGATCCGGCCTATCCCTCTCATGCGGGCGGGATCCATCTGGCGGGCGGGATCCCCTACTACCTGCCCCTGCGGGCGGAAAACCGCTTCTTGCCCCAGTGGGATCGGATCCCGGAGGCAATCTGCCGGCAGGCACGGTTGCTGGTGCTGAACTACCCCCACAACCCCACCACTGCCACCGTCACCCCGGAGTTTTGGCAGGAAACCCTACAATTCTGTCAACAGCACGACATCGTTCTGGCCCACGATTTTCCCTATGTGGACTGGCGTTTCGACGGCCAGGTAGCCCCTTCCGCGCTGCAGGCGGATCCCGATAAAACCCGCACCATCGAGTTTTTTTCTCTCTCCAAGTCCTATCACATGGGGGGATTCCGGGTAGCCTACGCCATTGGCAGCCGGGAGCTGATCCGAGCCCTGCGATGGGTGAAATCCACCATCGACTTCCATCAGTACCAGGGCATTCTGCGGGGGGCAGCAGCAGCTTTGACAGTTCCCGATAGCTTTTTGGAGCGCTGGCGGCAGGTGTACCGCGAGCGACGGGATATAGCCGTGGCGGCTCTGCACCGCATCGGTTGGCCTGTGCCCTTGCCAGAAGCCACCATGTATCTGTGGGCGCCTCTGCCGGAGTTTTATCGCGGCTCTTCTGCCCAGTTTTGTTTGGACTTGGTGAGAGCCACAGGGGTTGCCCTGTCTCCGGGTTCTGGCTTTGGCCCCAGTGGGGAAGGCTATGTCCGCTTTGCTTTGGTGGTCGAGGGATCCCGTCTGGAGGAGGCAGTGGGACGGATCGAGGCGTTTTTGTCCCGGTGCATTTCCTAAATCCCAAACATCAATCCCAAACATCGAGCATCCAGCTCTCGGTTGGTTGTGCTCGCCCACCCTCGGGCAATCTAAGTCAGGATAAGAGTAAGAGTGTTATCCAAGTTGAGTGGGCATGGAGAAGGAAACGCTCGACAGTTTTTTGTCCATCCGTGGGGTGATGGGGGTGGCGCTCTTGAGTCGGGCAGGTCGCCCTTTCTTCTACCGCTCTTTTCAGGATTTGGATAGCCGACAGCAGCAAGCCCTTACCGAAGGGCTGTTTCAAGTTTTGGAGACCATGCCCCCAGGACTTGACTATTTTGATTTTCAGTTTGCCGAGCAGCGGGTCTTCGTTTACCCCCTTGGGCCGGAATGGGCGCTGCTGGTGGCGGTGAATGACGAGCTGGTGATGCCGGTTTACACCTTGGCCGTGAACCGCCTGCGAGCCGAGCTGCAGCAGGATACGCCAAAGGGCTTGGCCACCTTTCGTCTATTTACCAGCCAGGCGGAGGCAGGCCGGAACGCTACCCAGCCCAGTTCCGCTCCTGCGGCGGGCCCGCGCATGGAGATGGATGTCTTCGTGCAATCTCTGAACCGTCTCTGCCAGATTACAACCGGCTATTTGGGCAAGGCGGTGATCGTCAACTATTGGAAGGCAGCACGGCAGGAAGTGGTGGAACGCCAGGGATCCAAAGCAGAATGGCTGAACCAGTTCGAGATCGAGCGCAGTGGCCAGATCCACTACCGGGGATCCCTCAAGGAACTGGACGAATCTCAGCAAAGGGTGCTACGGGATTGGGTGCTGGCTTTTTTCCGTCGCTGTGAGGAGGTGATCCACGATTTTCGCAACTTGATCAAATCGACAGAACTGCGCCTATGAAAAGGGGCCAGTCTTTTTCCTAAGTAGGGCTATCGGCGAACTCTACCCGGCTCTTGGTCGAGGAAAATCCAGGCTAAGCTATGACCATGATCAACCCGGATCGCGCCAGGTGCAGACGGGATCCCTGCTTGGGGATGTCCCTTCTTGTCGCCGCAAGCCGACCCAGCGAAAGATCCGCTTTGCTACCGCGATGCCGCCGGATCCCTCGTTACTATGGGGTTGCGGCACTCTACGCGAAGGAGTCGCTATGCTGAGAATCGTCACCCAGCTAGCCGAGGCTGAAGCCGAGCTCAGACGGATCTCGGAGCGCACTCAGGCTGACCAGAACCTGCACCGCGAAGCAACCGTGCGGGAGATCCTGCAAGCGGTACGCCGTCAGGGGGATCGGGCCCTGCTGGCCTATACGGCTGAGTTCGACCAGGTGGAGCTGAGCGTTGCCGAACTGAAGGTGTCTGGGGCCGAGCTAGAGGCAGCTTACCAGGCGGTATCTCCGCAGTTGCTTTCAGCCCTACGGCTGGCCAAGCAGCGCATTGAAGCTTTTCACCGGCAGCGGGTGCCCAGCAGTTGGGTGAGCTTTCCTGGCCCTGAGATCGTTTTGGGCAAGCAATACCGCCCTGTGGATCGCGCCGGCCTCTACATTCCGGGAGGGCGAGCCGCCTATCCCAGCACGGTGTTGATGAACGCCATCCCGGCCCAGGTGGCAGGGGTGCCCGAGATTGTGATGGTGACGCCACCGGGATCCGACGGCTCGGGGGGCAAGGGGATTAGCCCGGCCATTTTGGTGGCCGCCCAAGAAGTAGGCATCCACACCATCTATCGCGTTGGAGGGGCTCAGGCAATAGGGGCTTTGGCCTACGGCACCGAGACCATCCCCAAGGTGGACGTGATCACCGGCCCCGGCAACATCTACGTAACTTTGGCCAAAAAGCTGGTGTACGGCACAGTGGGGATTGACTCCCTGGCAGGGCCTTCGGAGGTGTTGATCATCGCCGACGAGAGCGCCAACCCCCTTTATGTGGCTGCCGATTTGCTGGCCCAAGCCGAGCACGATCCCTTGGCGGCGGCCATCCTTCTGACCACCGATCTCCAGCTGGCCCAGCAGGTGCAGCAGGCGGTGGCCACCCAGATGGAGGCCCATCCCAACCGTCTGATGGTGGAAAAGTCGGTGGTGAACTACGGTCTGATTGCGGTGGTGCCGGATCTGACGGCGGCGGTGGCTTTGTCCAACCTGTTTGCGCCAGAGCATTTGGAACTGCAGGTGGCAGATCCCTGGGCTTTGTTGGATCCCATTCGCCATGCGGGGGCCATTTTCTTGGGCCACCATACCCCAGAGGCGGTGGGAGATTACCTGGCTGGCCCCAACCATACCTTGCCCACCGCCGGTGCGGCCCGCTATGCCTCGGCTCTGGGGGTGGAAACTTTCCTAAAGCATTCCAGTCTGATTCAATACGGCTCAGCGGCTTTGCGGGAGGTGGCCAGCGCAATTCAGGCCCTCGCCCAGGCGGAGGGGTTGCCTGCCCATGGCCAGTCGGTGCAGGTGCGGTTGGCAGAAGGAGGCTAGAGGGTTTGCAAAAGCCTTGTCTCAAGCCTTACAGCCGTGGTCGCGTACCGGAGGGCAGGATGACGGGTTGGGTCAGGCGAAAGGGGCAGTGGGGGCTTGCGGCAGTTGGGATGAGCTGGGCTCTGTTGCTGGCGAATCCGGCAGTGTCTTCCTCCGGCAGGATCCCTTCTCCCCACTGCTGTCGCGAACAGGATGCCGCTCTGTCGGTGCAACGGAGTTCTTCTTCTGCTGTTTCTATCCCTTGGGATTGGGTGTATGGGTTGCAGGAGCAAGCCCGGCAACGGCAATGCACGGTGGTTGGCCTGTTGCGCAGCGATCCCTTGCCGGCGCCGGATCCCCAGTGGCAGGTGTACACACGGCTGGATTTGGTGGCTACACCCGAGGCTGGTCGGTTGACCAGTGTGTTGTTTGCCGAGAACACCCGTACTCAAGCCCTGCAAGTCGTTTATCAAGCCTCGGCGTCTGTGTACGACCCTGCCGAGCCATTGGATTTTGCCATGATCCTGCCTTTGGCCTGGCAGGGGAACACTTTGCTGGCGCGGGAGTACGAAGGCTGGTTCCAAACCGATTTGAGCTGGGATCGGGCGGTGGTCTGGCCCTTGCCCACCAGCTCGACAGGGATCCCACCGGTGCAAATCTGGGATCCGCCGCCGGCGCTGGGGTATGCGCAGCTGCTGGGCTGGGATCCCCAGGCGCGAGAGCGGGTGCTGTTTGCGGTGGCCGATAGCCTTGGAGAGATGCCCCGCTTGGTGAGCGTGGGCCCAGACCGCCAGGTGTTGCTGCGAGCGCCTGCCGTTGCCCTTTCCCCAACTCCCTCTTCTCTACAGGGGTGGCAGGAGATCCGGCCCAAGGGGGGAGAGCCTCTCTGCCACCAAAGCCGTTTTGGGCTGGAGCAGGGAGGGGAAAATGAAAAATTAAACTGAGATGCAGAAGCCTGTGGGAGCGACAACCATGTCCAAACCGGTGGTGCGGCGGGGCTGGCCTCTGGAGGCCTTTGTCGGGGATGTAATCGTCTGTACCCTAGAGGGATCCCATCTGGATCAGGTGACGGAAATCCGAGTCAGCCCGGCGGGTAAAGGGATCCGAGTCAGCTTTGGGGATCCCTTGGGACGCTCTAAGGAACCGGTGCAGGCCAACGCCGAGGCGCTGACGGTTACCTTTGAGATCGATC
>NZ_JANSIO010000201.1:0-1095 GCF_047462195.1 Synechococcus sp. R3-13
GCCTTCGCCTTGTGGGTGAGGCAATGGCTGCGCGCTGATTCTGCTCAGAGGCTTTCTTCGTGAAAAACGCTCTCCACCGGCACTGGGGATCCCATAAGCCATAAGTTTGATGAATCCCTGTCCTGGTTTTGATGGATGGCAATGATGCAGGTCACAATTTCATAGTCGTTTCAGGTTGGGACAAGGCGACCGAGGTACTGGGAAAAGCCTTCTGGCCCTGTGCATCTAACGTTTTAAGTGCGGGTGCAGTGTCCTGGTTTGAATCAAAATGACCCTAAAAAGAAAGCGCTCTGTACGTCGCGCCTGAAACCGCACCCAGTCAAGCCTTCCAGTCCAAGAAAGCAAAGCCTACCGGCAGGGATCCGGCAGGCCGCTGGATTTTGTCGGAGATCCCCAGTAGGAAACCCTGTCGATCGCTACGGAATCGACAGAGAGCATCCACTCTGTGGGGTTCCCGAGAATCAGGTATCGTAGACCCGGCATTCAACAGCATCTGGGTTTTCGGCGCAGTGCTGCTCTAGGCTGCTGGGAGTCCTCGGCTGGTGGCTGCGAGCTGCCAGCACTTCTTCAACCGCATCCCAGGCCGCACGGCAGTGGGGATCCCCTTCGCCGTACTCAGAGCAGACGTTGCGAGCATTTTCCAGCTCTTTGGCGATCACTTCAGACAGTCCCATGTTCTCAAGCTCCTTTAGACTAGATGGGGCCGGTGGCCCGCTGATGTAACCGGCTGACGCAAATCTGCAGGGATCCAGCGTAATCCCGGATCAACAAGTAGAAACCAGCCGATCCAGACGGGGAATAAGTTCAGGATAATGACCTTGTGCCAACCGAATTGATCAACCGGATACATTACCCATTCTAAACAGGGACACCCGGGGGGTGCAGCTACGCTTTCGCGATCTCTTTGGGATCAGGATGCGCAGGGATCCCTCAGGCCCCAAACAGTTGTTCAATCCGCTGCCGCACCTGCTCTGGGGATCCCTGTTGACGCACTTGACCTTCCGAGAGCAAAATCGCCCCGTCTGCCCACTCCAGTTCCGCCAGCCGATGGGTTACCCAAAGGGCGGTGATGCCTTCTTGATCCACCAGTTGCCG
>NZ_JANSIO010000202.1:0-8194 GCF_047462195.1 Synechococcus sp. R3-13
GGAGGTGCCCACTTTCTTGCTCATGCGCCTGGCCTTCGGCACCGGCCTCTGCCGCTTTGGCATGTTCCGAGCGGTGCGGGCAGCTTGTGCTCACAGCCCCAGCTCGGACTTAGCCTGTTGGGCGGCCAGGAGCACCTCCGCATCTTCGGCCTGCGACCAGTCGGGGTCGGCGATCTCGGCGTAGAACCGCTGGTCGTAGGGGCGGGTTTGCACCACCACCGGCATGGGCACGGCATGGCCCAGAATTAGGGCTTGCTGTTTGGAGTCCAACTTGGCCAGCACCGTTTTCAAGTTCTGGCTGCCCGCCACCCCTGTGAACACCGCCTCGATATCTTGGTCGTCGTTGAGGAGTGCCGTAATGCGAGTGCCCAACTGCGACATCACTTCGCTATCGATGCTGGAAGGGCGTTGATCCACCACCAGCAGCGTGACAAAGTACTTGCGCATCTCGCGGGCAATGGTGCCGAAAATGGTCTGCTTGGCCGCCCGCGGATTCAAAAAGCGGTGGGCCTCCTCAATGGTGATGCATAGTTGACGGGGCTTGTCGAGGGGATTTTTGGATTGCAAGTACCGCTCCGTCTGATGTACGTAGGCCTGGTGAATGCGGCGGGTGATGACGTTGGCAGCCAACATGTAGGAAAGCAAGTTGGACTGGGATCCAAACTCGATAACCACGTGAATGCCGCGGCTGAGGGCATCCAAAATCTGGCCGATGTAGTTGTGGGGCAGGGTGTTGCGGATGTACTTGAGGTTGTCAAGGCGGGTGAGCTTGCGCTGCAGGGCCATCATCGAGGCTTTGTTGCCCATTTTCTGTTCGCAAAACTCTTGAATCTCGGTGTTGGAAAGGCTCAAGAGGCGGCTGATCCAGTCGCGGCCAAACTCGTTGCGCAGGATAATGGCATTTTCCAAGCTGGCTTCCGATAGGTTCAGCTCCTCTGCCAACAGGGCCAGATCCTCCACCTCGATCTGGTTGTAGGCGATGAAGAGCTCCTGCGCATCCCGCACCCCTCGCCGCCGGGTGGAATCGGGATCCAGGGTATAGATCTGTACCTGACCGGGAAAGAGCTGCCGCAAGCCCTTGACGGTGCTGGCGTGCTTGTCTTCGCTGGCTGCCTCCCAGCCATACTCGGAGTGCATGTCAAAGATCAGGTTCACCGCCGCCCGTTTGCGGATGATGCCGGCCAGGATCAGGCGGGCTAGAAAGGACTTGCCGGTGCCCGATTTGCCGAAAATGCCGTTGCTGCGCTCCACCCAGCGATCCAAGTCCAAACAGATGGGCACAGCCATGTCGAGGGGCTGGCCGATAGCAAAGTTGCGCCGCTCTGGGTCATCTTCCCAGCCGAAGACGGTGCGAAAGTCCAGTTCCCGTGCCTCATACACCTGTGAAAAATGGGCGGGCACCGTTTTCACGGGCAGCAGCTCCATCGCGTAAGCGGGACGGAGTTCTCGGCTGGGGGTGGTGGAAGCCGTTTGAGTCTCTGCCAAGTCAGGATGGATCGGAGGATACTCCCCCTCCATCTCCCGCGGCACCAACATCAACATCGGGGTGAGGGCAATGATGCCGTAGGTGCCGGTACCGGCCAGCACTTCCCGCAGCAGGGTCTCTTCAGGATGGGGGGGGTTGACCAGGATCTGGGGGTTGCTGGTTTCTAGGGTAACGTCGGTGAGCAGGCCGAAGAAGCGGTTGCGCTGCCCCTGGATCACCACGAATTTGCCCACCCGCAAGTCTTCTACCGAGACACCGGGATTGAGGCGAGCTTCCAGCCCTCGACTCAGGGATCCCTGAATCACGGTGGCCAAAGGTTGAGGAGGGGTCATGGCAGTGGGGGTTGGGTTCCAGATGCCTTATTCAGTTGCCCATCTGTAAGCGGGCGCTGGTGCGGGGGGCGCCATCCTGCACAATCCAGGTGCGGACGATCTCCACTTCCTCCGGCGTCCAAAAGCCCAGACGGGACAGGGGCAGCCCGCGGGCCTGAATGTAAGCAATCTCAGGGGATCCGCCGCGAGCTTGGGGGCGGTTGGGGTTATTGGCGTTGAGGATGTAGGCGTGGCGGCTCGTCCACCGGGGATTGATCAACTCGCTATTGGGATCCCCGGGCCTGACATAGGCCATCGTGGCCTCATAACTGTCCAGCAACTGGGTGCGCTGCCGTCCTGCCGGCTGATGGCAACCCACACAACTGGCTTCTAGCAGCGGTTTGACATCCCGTTCATAGGTAAATTGCGGTTCGGTGCGAAAACTCAGCTGAATGGCCTGCTCGAGGGGCAGCCCCTCTTGGGGAGAAAGCGTGAGGGTGTAACGGGTGCTAAAGCGCAAGGGATCCCGAGGCTTAAGCAACAACTCGTCTCCCTGCACATCAAAAATAACCGCTGCCGGCGGATCCAACTGAACCGCCAGACGTTGTAGATTGGGATCCAGTGGCCGATTGAATTGCAGCCGAATGACTCCATCCACAAAAACATCCTGCTGTTCGGGGGTAGGCTGGGAAGACACCCACTCCAAAAATGCCTGACTTTGAGAAGCATTCGACTGAGGCCAAACTTGCCGATGAGACTCGATGACAAAGAACGCTGCTGCCAACAACAACAGCCCCGCCCAAGTTCGCCACCGCCGCCAATGGCGAAAGACATTTTGTACGGTCGGAGTGTTCATTGCCGCAGACCCAATTTAACTGTTGTCAGAATAGCGAACTTACCCACACTTCAGCCATTGATGAGGTACAAACTGCCAGGGATCCCCAGCGGATCATGAGGATCCCTTGTTCTGAAAAGTAGAAAGACAATGAGCACCGGAGCGAAGGGAAGAGGTCGCTGCTCCCAAGCCCCTAGAGGCCGAAAGGAATACCAAAGGCTTTACCCAAGCTGAGATGAACTCACCAGCAGGGAAAAGCATCCAGGGAGACAGCAAATCAGTTGACCCGCTCCAGCTTGATGTTGTGGTGGCCCAGCTTGATCTCAAACTCATCTCCGGGCTTGAGGCCCATCTTCTTGGTGTAGGCAGCTCCAATCAGGAGGTTGCCATTCTTATGAACCGAAACCCGGAAGGTAGGAGCGCGGCCACGGGATCCATTTTCGTCACTAGCGCCGAGATCCACGCCAACGGCCTTCAACAGGGCGTTGTTAAACTGCATCAGATTCACTCGCTCCTGACCATTCTTGGTGTAGGTGACATAACCACAGGCGCGAGCTTTTTCCTTGCGATCCGCATTTCCCATTGAAGTTACCTTGTCGAGGAGCTCTTGGCCAGTGAGTGGTTTTGGTTTACTGGTTGTAGCCATATCGAGATGGTTTTAGGGACAACTGTTAGTGTAGCCAGAAACAAACAGGGATTGCAACAGAGTTTGATCCAATTCCTTCTTATTACAGGGAATAAGTCAGCGACCGCAATGGGATCTGAGGGGTGGTTGCGCAAAACAGCAGTGGGGAATTCCCTCTAAAGGCCAGAACCTGTGGGGGAGACTTTGGCTGAAATTGGGTAATGACAGATCCTCAGGCCCTATTCTCGACAGGGTCATCCGTCCAAGTCAAAGTATCTTTGGGCGAGGGATCCCCGCTTTGCCGCCGGAATTGAGCAAAAGCAGGGAAACTGGAAACAAGGCTGTTTGCGTGTCACTCAATATGGATCCCTTTTGGTCGGGGCGGCGTCTCCTCATTGGGGTGAGCGGGGGGATTGCTGCTTACAAAACGGCAGCTTTGGTGTCTGCTCTGGTGCAGCAGGGAGCAGAGCTCAAGGTGGTTTTGACAAAAGCTGCGGAACATTTTATTTCTCCTTTGACTTTTGCCACCTTGTCCCGCCAGCCGGCTTTTACGGATGCCGCCTTTTGGCAAGCAACACGAGAACGACCGCTGCACATCGAGTTGGGGGAATGGGCGGAGGCTCTCCTCATTGCACCCTTGTCGGCCAACACCTTGGGCAAGTTGGCTCATGGGCTGGCGGATAACTTGCTCACCAATGTGGTTTTGGCTTCCCGGTGTCCGGTGGCGGTGGCACCGGCTATGAATACGCAGATGTGGAAGGCGGAGAAGGTGGCCGAGAATTGGCAGCGGCTACACCAGGATCCCCGTTTTTGGGCCTTGCCGACGGCCAGTGGCCGCCTGGCCTGTGATGCGGTGGGGGAAGGGCGCATGTTGGAGCCGGAGGCGCTGCAGGAGTATGTGCGGGCTTTGCTCTGGACAGCGGGGAAAAAAGATTGGCAGGGCAAGCGGGTGTTGGTGACGGCGGGGGGTACACGGGAGCCCATCGACGCGGTGCGTTTTATCGGCAACCCGGCCAGTGGCCGGATGGGAGTGGCGCTGGCGGTGGCGGCAGCCTGCCGGGGGGCGACAGTGACGCTGGTCCATGGGCCGTTGGGGATCCCCTTTGATCCAGCGCCCTTCGCCATTCGGGCCATTCCGGTGGAGACGGCAGCCCAACTGGAGGCGGCTTTGCAGGCGGAATTTCCCCAGGCGGATCTCTTGTGGATGGCTGCTGCTGTGGGGGATGTGCGCCCCTCTCAGGTTTACGCGGGGAAGCTGCCCAAAGCCGAACTGCCCCAGATGTTGCCGTTGGAGCCGATCCCTGACCTGCTGGCAGCTCTGGCCCGCCACAAACGCCCTGGCCAACGCCTCATCGGCTTTGCCGCCCAAAGTGGGGATCCCTTGCCGCCGGCCAGAGAAAAGCTCCGCCAAAAGGGCTTGGATGCCATTGTGGCCAACCCCATCGACCAGCCGGACAGCGGCTTCGGCAGCAGCCACAACCAAGGCTATTGGATCCCCCAGCAGGGAAACCCAGAACGGATCCCATTGGCGACCAAGTCAACCCTGGCCCACCGACTGCTGGATCTGGCCCTGCACTTGGAGTTGGGCTGACTTCGACACCAAGACTAACGATCTTGCCAAAGATCAGGTACCTTTGAGGCTAAGCGCAGAAGGATCCCATGGCGATCATCGTCCTGAAAGCCTGGTATTTGGATTCGGTGTTGTCTGCTTCTCAAGTCCAACAGAGGGCCCCCGACCTGCGCCTAAGCCGTACCGGCCTCTTGAAGACGGCGATGCGGGCCGACTTTCTCGACGATGTGGAGCAGGTGAAGGCTTCCCTGTGGTGGCAGCGCTACCTGGAAGGAGAGCTGGTGGAGTTTTACATCGAGGGCAGCGGTGCCTACAGCATCTCCAACCTCGATTTAATTAGCCGCGAGATCTACTTTAATAAGCGGGCCACTCTGAACATGACCGAGCCCGTCATCTACTTCTGCGGCCAATCGGATTACCCCAACTCCAGCGCCACTCTGTACCGGGCATTGCAAGCCGTGGTGGAGGCTCTCAATCGCGACCACAGACCGGTCGTGCCCCTGCAGCTGCAGGGATCCCTTCCCGCCGAGGCCGAGACCCCGCTCATCGACGCGGCCTTGATTCGCAAGCTTAAGCACGCGCTGCTGGTGGTGGCCGATGTGACCCCTGTGCAGGTGAATGGCCGGGGGCGTCCCCTGCCCAGCCCCCAGGTCTGTCTGGAGTTGGGCTATGCCCTGCAATCGAAGCGCCCTGAACAATTGCTGCTGGTACAACTCCCCCGCGACGGCATCGAGGGATCCTTTCCCTTTGAGGTAGAGGGCAGCAGTTTTTTGAAAATCGCCGATCCCCAGCATCTGTCCGATCAATTGGGAGCCGAGATCGCCCGGCAGTTGCAGCGCAACCGGGTTATCTCCCTCTAGCCAGCAGCACCTATCCAACCTCCCCTCGCAGCCGTTAGACTCTTGGAGATGGTCACTCCTGGCCATGGGGGATCTGGCTCCCCGAAACCCAAACAGCCTCCATCGTCGCTACCTTTTCTCCCCTTGTGAACCATGACCCTGGCTAACGCAAATCCTTTGGTTTCGCCGGATCGCTCTGCGGCAGGTTGGCAGAGAGGTCTGAACAGCATAATGTTCCTGCTGCTGTTGGGGGTTCCCCTATCTTGGGTGGGGCACTTCCGGGGCTGGGATCCCAACCTGGTTTTCCTCTGTGCGGCTTTGGCGGTGGTGGCCTTGGCGAAGTTTATGGGTCAGGCCACGGAAGAGATCGCGGCCTTGACAGGGCCGACAGTCGGGGGGCTGATCAACGCCACCTTTGGCAATGCGGCGGAGTTGATCATCGGCTTGGTGGCACTGCGGGCGGGGCTGGTGGATGTGGTAAAAGCCTCCATCACCGGCGCGATCATCAGTAACCTGCTCCTGGTGGCCGGCTTGGCCATGTTTTTGGGCGGGATCAAGTTTCGGGAGCAGAGCTTTCGACCCGAGGTGGCCCGCATGAATGCCTCGGTGATGAACCTGGCGGTGGTGGCCTTGATCTTGCCCAGCGTGGTCACCTATGCCGATGCCAACTTGGGGGAGATCTCCATCCAAGAGCTATCCACGGCAGTAGCCCTGGTGCTGATTGGGGTTTACGGTCTCACTTTGCTGTTTTCCCTCAAAACCCACAGTTACCTCTACGCCCTTCACGAAGCAGAAGCCGCAGAAGATGAGGCGGCCAATCGCCTGGCCCCCAATCCGGTTTTGCAGGCGGAAGGATCCATTCCCCAGGTGTTGACGGCTCCGCCCGAGAGAGCCGGTTTGGGGTTTTGGGTGCTGGCCCTCTTGGGGTTGACGGTGTTGGTGGCGCTGGAGTCGGAACTGTTGGTGAGCACCCTAGAGGACACGCTGGAACACTTTCACATGACGTCGCTGTTTATGGGGGTGATTTTGTTGCCGATCATCGGCAACGCGGCAGAGCATGCGACGGCGATCACGGTGGCCATGAAAGACAAGATGGATCTCTCCTTCTCGGTGGCGCTGGGCTCGACGATGCAAATTGCCCTGTTTGTGGCACCTCTGCTGGTGCTGGCCGGGGATGTGCTGCATCAGCCCATGAACTTTAACTTCGGCATGGTGGAGTTGGTGGCCATTGCTGTCTCGGTGCTGCTGATCAATTCCGTTAGCAGCGATGGGCGATCCAACTGGCTGGAAGGGCTACTGCTCTTGGCCACCTATGCCATCCTCGGGATTGCTTTCTTCTTTCTGGAGTGAGGCGTTAAAGTGTTCTGCACCGCTGACGCAAACGGCTCATGCTGCGAAGCTGCGAATGGTGCCCCGCACCGCTGACGGGAACGGTAGGCAGGCCGAAGCCGAGGAAAACGGGATCCCTGTTTTGGCCTCTCCTTTTCAGTGCATCTCTTGCCCTATCCCCCATAAGCGGGCCCGCATGGGGGCAGGAAACTGCTGAAAACAACGGCACCGCCCCCAACCTGCCTTTGCTCAACCGTTTGGATGCCCTAGAAGAGCTGCGGCAAGCGCTTAGCCTCCCCACCTCCTCTGTCCAGGCGGAGGCCGTGACGCTGGATGGGCGGCATTTGTTTGTGGTTACTGCTCCCCAGGGGGATCCCGGCAGCCTGCCTCCGGTGTCGCAGCGGGTGCGCTCCATTGAACAAACCCTGCACCAGTTGGCCAGCGCCGGATTCGATCCAGAGGCGCTGCAGGTTGAAGTCACCCTAGACGGCCAGACCAACCAGCCTGTTATCCGGGTGAATGGGCTACATTTGCTGACCATCACCTCCCTCGATGCCCAATTCCAGGGCGCCCAACCCATGGACTGGGCTGAGCAAGTAGCCGGCATTGTCGAGGAAGCGCTGCGCACCTCGCAACGGGAGCGGCAGCCTCAATTTTTGCGCCGCCAAGCGGTGATTGCCCTCGGCATCCTGGCTGTGGTAGGGAGCCTGAGCCAGCTCTGCCAGCGAAAACGGCGACGGCTGCAGCAAAAACGCGATGCCCTGCAGACGGAATACCAGGCCATCCAAGCAGAGATTCAGGAGCGCCTAGCGGGGGAAGAGCAGCCGGGCGTGGATCCCGTCTTGGTCGAACAACAGGCCGGACGCAAACGGCAGGAATCCTATTTAGAGCTGCAAATTCGCCTGCTGCGCCTGGTGCAAATTGGCCTGTGGGTGGGCGGAGTTGGGGTGAGCTTGGGCCTTTTCCCACAAACGCGACCCCTGCAAACGTTTTTCCTGGTTTCGCTGCGCGGCCCTCTGTTGCGGTTGACAGGGGTGGGCCTGGCCACCTATGGCAGTGTTTGGCTGAGTGGACTGGTACTGGATAACCTCTTTGCTGCCCTGCGCCAAGAGCAAAATGCCCCCACCTATCGCCTCAGCAAACGCCTCAGCACCTTTGCCAGCGTCTGTGACATACTCCCATCACTGACCCTACAGGTA
>NZ_JANSIO010000203.1:0-8609 GCF_047462195.1 Synechococcus sp. R3-13
TTTGTTTGTTTATGACCGCGGCCTACCTCTGTGGCTGGGATCCGTTGCCCGTTGGGGCTTGCCGCGCTTGGGCGGGATCCCGATTTTGCGGGGCCGTCTGGATCGGGCAGGGCTAAAGAGTTCTCGTGAGCAGTTTGTATCGGGCCGATATCCGCTGGCGGTAGCTCCAGAAGGGACGATCAACGGCATGAGCAGTCTTCTCAACCCGTTGGAGCCGGGGGTAGCCCAGATGAGCTTTTGGGCGGTGGAGGATCTGCACAAGGCGGGACGGCCAGAGCAGGTGCTGATCTTGCCGGTAGGCCTTCGCTATTCCTACCTGCGGGATCCCAGTGCCGCTCTGAATAGATTGCTCAGCCGCATGGAGGCCGATTGCAAGCTGCCGCCCACGCGCTCGGCTCACGCCGGTCAAGCCTTTTTGCTGGCCCGTATCCTTCGCTTGGGAGAACACCTGCTCCAGGTCATGCAGACCTTCTATGAGCGCTTCTATGCCCCTGCTCTTCCTGCTGCAGATAGAGCCCAAGTTAAAGAGGGGGATCTGTTGGCGCGTCTTCAAAGCTTGTCAGATCTGGCCCTGCGGGTGGCCGAGCAACATTTCGGCCTAGAGCCTCAAGGAGACTTCATCGAGCGGCGGCACCGCATCGAACAGGCGGGCTGGGCCTGGATCTACCGCGAAGATATTGCCGATATTGCTGCTCTCTCGGCTTTGGAAAGGGGGCTGGCCAATCGAGTGGCTGCTGAGGCCAGTTTTCACCTCTGGCACATGCGCTTGGCGGAAACCTTGATGGTGTTTGCGGTGCGCCCTGTACCTGAGCAGCCCAGTCTAAGTCTAGACGAGTTGGCGGAAACCGCCCTGCGCCTCTGGAGTCTGCTGGCTTGGATCAAAGGAGAAAATCCCGTCGGAACTGCTCCCCCCCGCTTGGGCCCCCGCCTGGCCCGTTTCAGCATTGGGGATCCCCTCTCGGTTTCCGAACGCTGGCCCGCCTACCAGGCCAACCGCCGACAAGCCGTACAAGCCCTCACCCAAGATTTACAAGCAGAAATGGAGCGGCTTATCAAAGGGATCCCGTGCTCCCCTGCGGTCCTCCCTGCTGTCTGACATGCCTAGTCGGCTCAGGGGCAAAAAGTGTAACAATTCCTGAGACATCTTGTGAGATATTTCGTGAGAGTAAGACGAACTTTTGCATTATCTGACAAGCAGGTGAAGGAAAAGGGAAATTTTTGGCTCTTGGGGTAGAAAGGGGGCAGAAAGGAAGTGAGGCTCGTTGACTTGGTCTATGTCTGATGAGCTGCTCCGCGCCATCCGCAGACGCGACCTAGAGGCCGCCACTTCAGCCGTGCAGCACTTGCGTTCTCGCCATTTAAGTGAAGCTGTAATCACCTCGATGGTGATGGTGGCCGTGGAGCGGTTGGCATGGGATGAAGGCGACCGGGCCGCCGCCAGTTGGTTACTGCGTCGCTGCTCCAGACGACGGCGCTGAAGGGATCCCCCCTGGCCCAGAGGTCATTGCGATACTTCCCCTTTCCCTGGATCCGAGGGGCTTCCTGTGTCAACCTGCCCACAAAGCCCTATCCGCAGAGGGATTAGCTTTCTTCCTTGCCCTTGATCATCTTCTCAATTTGCTCTTTGCGGAACTCGCGACTGGCATTCTCTTGCCCATCGGTTACCACAACCATCATAACCTTGGCCGGGCGATCTGCCTCGCTGAGTTCGCTGAGGCTCTTTTCTAGGTCGATGATGCCGCGCCCCATGGCATCCAGCAAGGGAGTAGAAGCTCGCGGCACGTAGGTCTCGCGGGTCAGCTCAGGGACCTCGGCAATTGGCTTGAAGCGGTGAATGACTTCATAGGGATCCTGGGAGTCGAACTGAACCAAGGTAAGGGTGGCACTTCCCGGTTCTGCTCCTGTAGAAAATCTAACTCTGGCTCAGGTGCAGTGATCTGTTTGTGAAGGTTTGCTTGCAATCTGTTACAAAGGGTATGAATGCTTATGAACGCTTTTTGAGTTCGCCTTGGTAGCTGGGAGCGCCAGAGCATTGTCTCGAATATTCAGCTCGACTACGGGTTAGCATTTTCTCTTAATTTTTAAGTGCTTCATATCCTAAGTACTAACAATGGTTCGTAAACTAACACACTAAAAGAAAGGTTTGCCCTTAATCCCTTTGCATTTCTGAGCTAAGCTTCTAGGCATTGGCCCCGTAAAGATTTTGGAAAAACTAGGGAGTGGCTATGTCTTTTCGCGCAGATTTACAGCGTTTTGCCTTCGCTGTGCTAACAGCGCTGCTTGTCCAGGCGGGGCCAGCTCGGGCTGATCTGCCAGGGACAGCGGATCCCCCAGGGCTTAAGCGCTTCGCAGGATCCAGCATTGTGTTTCAATCGCAGGCCGACTACGACCGCTTTAAGTTGGCCCTTGAAAAAATCGTCTTCAGTGGCGCGATGGGAGCTGTGCAGCCGTACCGGTCTCAAACTGTCGAAGGGCGTCGCATCACGACCTATTACCGACTGCCGGAGCGGGTTGCCCCTCTTGAGGCGCTGCTCAACTACGAAACCGAACTGAAAGAGTCCGGCTTTGAGATCCTCTTCTCCGGGTTGGGGGAGGAGATTGAGACCCTCGGCTACAACAACCAGATTGCTGACGAGATCCTGGATATGAAGGGCACCTACAGCACGCCGGAAGAACGGGCCCAGTGGCCGTTTCAGAACGCCAGAGAAAACACTGCTGCCTATTTAGCCGCACGTGGCAAGTCCCCCGAAGGCGATGAGCGATTCGTGAGCGCCTACTTTGTGGTCAATACCGATGACTGGGAGGTCACCCGCGGCAGTGGACCGATCCCGACCGGGATTACTCTGGGGCGAGTGGATGTCGTCGATGTCAAGCCCCGCCAGCAACGCCTGGAGCTGGTTGAAAGCATCACAAGCGGCGAGATCAATCAAGCCATCAGCCGCGATGGCCGGATCGCCCTCTACGGCATTCTCTTTGCCTATGACTCGGATCAGATTGAAGCGGCTGCCGAGCCCACCCTTGCCGAGATCGCCAAGCTGATGCGCGAGCGCACCGACCTCAGCATCCTCGTGGTCGGTCATACCGATGCAACCGGTAGCTTCGACTACAACCTAGGTCTCTCGCGGCGCCGGGCCGAGGCGGTTGTCAACCGGTTGGTTCAGCTGGGTATCGAGCAACGTCGACTCTATCCGGTTGGTGTGGGGTTCTCTGCTCCTGTGGCCAGCAACGCCACCGAGGAGGGCCGAGCAAAAAATCGCCGCGTGGAGTTGGTGGATCTGGCGGGTGGCAGAATCCCCTAGGGGAGAGTTTCTGAGTTTTGGCTCAGGGCAAGCATCGCCGAAAGTCTGGACACTGCGGCTGTGGCGAACTAGTTTAGAGGCAACTCTTTACTTCTAAGCTATTTCAAGGGGTGGGATCCATGCTTAGGCCCAGTCTTCTGTTCTCCGGCTCGGCTTTGTTGGGTTTGCTGTCCTTGCCGTTTTTGATCGGCGAATGTGGCTGGTTGGCCTCGTCTCGTAAGAGCCAGAGTCCTGTCACTGAGGTTTCTCTACAAGCTTGGGAGCACTCTCTGCCGTCATCCCAGACCTTGTTTGAAGATGAACCAGGTTCTGAATCTTGGCTCAGGCGGCAAGCCCAACTGCAAGAACGGGTACAACAGCTTGAGCAGCGCTCTCTCGCTCACCAGCAGCAGGTCTATCAATGGCTTGCGCAACAGGCAGATCCCCAGCCCGCCGGGGTTGTTGGCCGTTCCAACCCAAGCCTTGCCGTGCCGGCACGGCCTCGGCGTCAGGATCCCACTCTCTCTCAATCCTCTGCTCCGGCGGATCTTCCCAATGAGCTGGCGCGGCTAACCCAGTCCATCCAACAGGAGCCGGGAAATGCGCAGCTTTATCTGCAACGGGCGCAATACTTCTGGCGGGAGTCTCAAGAAGATCCTGCTGCTTTACCGCAGCCTGAGCATGCTTCTGCCATTGCTCGCTTGATGCGCTCTGCTCTGCGGGATCTGGATATTGCCATTGCTTTGGATCCCTACCTGGCTGAAGCCTATTTGCTCAAGGCCAAAATCCAACACGAGCGTTTGCAAGAACCTGAGCAGGCTCTGGCGACCTTGTCTCCCCTGGATCGGATTGCCTATCACAACCCGCAACTGCACTTGATCCGCTCTCGCATCTGGGCCGAACAAGGCCATCTGGAATCGGCATTTGATGTGTCGCATCTGGCGATTGAGCTGGCCAAGCAAAATCAAGATGCTGCCGATCTTTTCGAGGCCTATGTCCATCGCGGCCTGATGTGGGCCAGCATCTGCGACTTCAATTTGGCCGTTCAGGATTTCAGCCGGGCTATCGAGGTGCAGCCCCAGCGGGCTGAAGGTTACTACCACCGCGGTATGGCGCGCGCTTACCAGGGAGAGGATAGGGCTGGTGCCGCTTCCGATTTGGGTAGCGCTTTGATGTTGTGGCGGGCTTCCGGCACGGGATCCCCGGAGCTGCTGGAATATGCAGAAGCGGTACGGATGGAACTGCTACGGTAGCTGCAATTCTGGCTGGGTTTTTGCTGCGGATCTTTGGTCTGGCCGACTGGGCAGGGAAGTTCTGGGTCTAGGGTCTTTGCCCAAGAGCGTTTGGCAAGTCCAGCTAGGGCAAGCCAGGATGGTAGAGCCGTCTGTTACCTAGCCCCCTGAAGAGAACCCAGCCAAGTGATGAGCCGAAGACAACTGACCATCTCCGTATCCTCTGTAGCCCTGGTGGTGGCCACAGGGATGCTGTTGTTGCTGCTGTGGCAACTGCGCAGCTTGGTGCTGACGGTGATGATCGCGGTGGTGGTGGCGGCAGCGCTGGCTCCCCTGGTGGATCTGGCCGAGCGATTACGCATCCCCCGCTGGCTGGGGGTTGTGCTGGTGTATTTGAGCTTAATTGCCGGGATTGCCGGCTTGGCTCTGCTCATTGGCCCGACGGTGGCGACTCAGACCCAGCGGTTGCTAGCGAGGTTGCCCTTCTATCTGGAGCGACTACAACTGCTGGTGGACACCTGGATTGCTGATCTGGCGGGGGTGGATCCGGCGGCGCTGGACTACCTAAACCAGTTGCTCGATCCTCAGTCGTTGATGAGCTGGGCGGTTCGCTCGGGACAACGGGTGCTGGTGCAGTCTTTCGACTTCACCCGTGGTTTGCTGGGCGGTCTGCTGACCATGGTGCTGACCCTCTTCATTTCCGGCTACATGCTGGTGAGCGGCTCTGACTTGGTGCGGGGCTTGGTGGAGTTGTTTCCCTATCCCTGGAATGAGCGGCTTGCTGAGCAGGTACACCCGATGGCCCAGCGCATGGGGGGCTACATTCAGGGGCGGGTGCTGGTCTCTGCCATTTTGGGTGTGATGATCACCGTCTCGCTTCGCTTTCTGGGCCTGTCGGAGTTTGCTCTGGCGCTGGGGGTGATCGCTGGGTTTACCAACCTTATCCCCTTCATTGGGCCGGTACTGGGATCCCTGCCCGCTTTGGTGGTGGCGATTGTGCAGGGGGGCTGGACTTTTTTGTGGGTGCTGATCCTATACGTTGCCGTTCAAAACCTGGAAACCTATGTGTTGGATCCTCTGTTGGTGGGATCCTCGGTGCGGGTGAAGCCCTTGTATCAGTTGCTGGCGGTGCTGGGGGGCACCCAGTTGTTGGGTATTGTTGGGGCGGTGATCGCCCCCCCGTGGGTGGCGGGTATGGCGGTGCTGCTGGAGAACCTCTATCTGAAGCCCAAGCAGGAGGCAGAGGTTCGAGCCAGGCTGTATGCTCGGGCCACCGAGGCTGCTGGTTCTTTGGCTTTGCCGGGGATGGATCCTGCCGACGCGAGCAGCCCAGAGCCATCTTTTTCCTCTCGTCCGAATGACTCGTCAAACGAGCCGGAAGGGTTGCCACAGAAAGAAAGTCTCTCGCCTGCGGATCCCGTAGCCGGAAGAAGTCCTTATTAGCAAGCTTCTCATCTGATTCGCCTCTGTTGCTCTCGGAGAAGGGCTGCTGTGGTTTTGGGTAGGGTGCACATCTCAGCGGTGACGGGCATCGAGGATGAACAGAGCACTACCTACGACGAACAGGAGGCTGGCTCCTATCCCCAGCAGGGTTTGGACAACCTTGAGATTGAGAAAGGCTGGAGCTGCTGGATCCCACAGAGAGGGGTCACTGCCCAAGGTCATCACCTCGCTCACCGCAAACAGGCCACTCCCCAGCAAAAACAACCAACTGGCCAACTCGTAGCGGTGGCTGCCTCTCATGTCTGCTCCGACTGCAAGTGTTTGTAGGCTTGGGCAGCGGCGGCCATTTCCGCAGCCTTTTTTGAGCGACCTTCACCGCGACCCCAGCACCGTCCTTGCCCCCAGACTTCCATGGTGAAATGGGGGGGATGTTCCTGGGCGGCCACCAGGCGGTATTCCGGCAGGCTGCCCCAAAGGCGTTGGGTGAGTTCTTGCAGGGCTGCTTTGGGGTTGCGCCGAGTGGGGTCTTGAAACCACTGCTCCACTCGCCGGTGTAGATAGGGATCCAGCCAGGGATGCAGCCTGGGCAGCGTGTAAATACCCCAACTGAGATAAAAAGCCCCAAGCAGAGCCTCGAAAGCATCCGCCAGCCGCCGACCCCGTCCGGCCAAGTCGTTTTGAGAGCTGGATCCCACCTCGAGGTAGCGATCCAAGCCGTGCAGATCCGCCAGTTCTGCCAGGTAAGCATCGCTGGTCAGGTCGGAGCGAATCGCGGTCAGCTCTCCCACCGACAGATGGGGATAGGACTGAAACAAGAATTCTGTGACCAAAATTCGCAGGACAGAATCCCCCAACAACTCCAGCCGATCGTTGTTCCGTCGGCCATCCAGAGAAGGGTGAATCAGAGCCTGATCCAGCAGATCCCAACGCAGTTGTTCCAGCAAAGCCGGATCCCTGAATCCAAGGCGGGCCAGCAAATGCTCCAAGGCACGGCGACGGGGCGGGATCAACTCAACCATACACTCAGGTGCTGACGTTGCCTTAGCGGTCAGAACTGCACAGCTTGCAACCATTTTGACCTGAGCCATCTCACCCAGGCCGGGATCCCCGCTCAGGCGGTAAGCCAGCTATGCTACAGGAGTAGTATAGGCTTTTCGAGGGAGGATCCCTGCATGCCCATTCGCGCCAATTCCCCCATTCCCACGACCCAGATGGAAGTGACCAGCATTCGGCTGGAACGTGAGCTGAAGCAGCGACTGAAGGCGTTGGCCGGAAATCAGGGTTACCAGGCCCTCATACGGGAAATTCTTTGGAGTTATGTCCTGCGTCACTCTCAAGGGGCTGCCACCCTCAGTCCTGAGGATATTCGGGCCAGCTTCCCGGCCACGGCCCACCAAGCCCAATGCTGTGCTCTCACCGGACGGGCCATTCAACCGCAGGAGCCAATGTTGCTGGGGTGGACCACCGATGGAAAGTTCGTCGCCCTTAGCTCCTCCTGCTTTTAATCTTTGTTTTGGGGTCTCTCTCCAGTTTGCGAAGGGATCCAACCGGCACGAGTGCCCATCCGTTTAGATGCCACGAAGTTCTCGATATTTTCTGGCCCGTTCCTCGGCTGGATCGGGGGCTTGAGCTTTGGCAACTGCCTCCTCCAGTTGGGCCATCACCGTCTCTGCCGGTTCAGCGGAGCGGACGACGTAAAACATTAGGTTAATGGCTTCGTTGGCCGTCAGTTTGAGGGTTTCTTTTCCCTTGGGCACCAGCGCGATCTTGCCATCTGTGGTTGTGATGGCTGTGTGGGATCCCTTAGCCAGAATCTCCCCAGCTTTTTCCAGAGTGACAAGCATATCCGTAGCTCACGGCAGCAGGACATCTACTATCCTATCGAATGTCTTGGGGCAAACGTTCCAGAAGGGTCTAAGCCATTTGGCGGATTGGGTGGGTTCATCATGGGTTGCCATGCTCTGCCAGCCAAGCATACAAGTGGGGAAACAACTTTTGATTGGCCCCTGGGAAGGGAAATTCCGACAGCTCCGCCGGGCTAACCCAGCGCACCTCACTACATTGCAGGGCTTGGGCTTCTCCGCCCAGGTAGCGGCAGATAAAAGCGATAAGAGTAACGGTGAAATGGGTGTAGGCATGTTCGATGGTGGCCAGCGGCGCGACCACCTCGATATCGATGCCGATTTCTTCCTTCACCTCCCGCACTACACACTCGGCAGCCGTTTCTCCCGGCTCGATTTTCCCTCCGGGAAACTCCCACAGCCCACTGAGCATCGAGCTTTCCAACCGTCGATCGATAAGGATTTCTTTTCCCCGCAGAACAATGGCAACCGCGATTTGCTTATGAGGACGGGAGGCACGGGGTGCAGACATAGGCAATTGTTGGTGTTGACCTCGATTGTAGGCGCTGCAATCCGCTTGCCAAGGGCACCGGCCACAGTGAGGCTTTTTGGGACGACAGACAGTAGCCCCCAAATCCATCAGGGCTTGGTTAAAAGCCCGCGGCTGCACGGGATCCAACAATTGCTCGGAAAGCTGCCACAGCAGGGACAGACACTGGGACGGAGGCTGCTGCAAAGCCACCAAGCGAGCCAGCACTCGCTTAACGTTGCCATCCAAAATGGGCAAAGGCTGATCGAAGGCAGCGCTGAGAATG
>NZ_JANSIO010000204.1:0-8557 GCF_047462195.1 Synechococcus sp. R3-13
AAGCTGTTAGTAGCAGGTGAGCTTAGCCGTTAGCCAGCGCGACTTAATCTCAAGTGTAATAATATCCAACATCGAGGAATTGGAAAGATGAACACAGTGATTACCATTCCTCTGGATGCAGATACAGCGAGACTTTACAGTCAAATTCCTGCTGACCTGCAAAGAAAGTTTCAGCTGTTACTTAACCTTTGGCTGCGCGACCTCATCGTACCACCGCGTCCCCTCCAGGTTGTCATAGATGAAATCAGCCAAAAAGCACAGGAGCGTGGCTTAACTCCTGAGATACTGGAATCTCTGCTGAATGTCGAATGAACCATGCTTTGTTTTTGATACCAATGTTGTTATCAGTGCGCTCCTGTTGAGATGTTCTGTCACTCGTCAAGTCTTTGACAGGGCAACACAGAGAGGCAAATTGCTTATCTCACGTGTGACCGTTGAAGAATTGAGCGATGTCCTGCGGCGCAAAGGATTTGAAAGGTATATAACCGAGGAAGAACGGATGGAGTTCTTGAGCACTTTTGTTAGAGATGGCGTCTTGGTGGAGATTGTAGAGCGCGTGGCGACGTGTCGTGATCCCAAAGACGACAAGTTTCTTGAACTGGCTGTTAATGGCAAGGCAAGATGTGCGTGCCGTTAGATGTACCCAGAGACAAGATGATGAGCAAGTTCAAATGCCCTCATTGCGGGAACCCAGGGATCCCTGTCCTCTGCAAGGTGTGCCTCGGCTCAACTGTGCCTGCGACCTGCAAAGCGTTATGAATCTTTGTTTGAGTCGTAATTGAGAGGAAATAGGTGAGCTATAATTCCTAATGGACTTTTCTTTTCATTGCAGGTTGGGTAATGCAAAAACAGGAAGTCCTTACATTACTGGCAAATCACCAGAACACTCTGAAGGACTTTGGCGTAAAGTCTCTAATGCTCTTTGGTTCAGTAGCAAGGGATGAAGCGCAAACAGACAGTGATATCGATCTGCTAGTAGAGTTTGACCGTCCAGTTGGATTGTTCACTTTTGTACGCTTGAAACGATATCTAGAGGAAATTTTAGAGAGTCCGGTTGATCTAGGTACGCCTGACTCCCTCAAGCCCTATCTGCAAGAATCCGTTCTCCGGGAGGTGGTTCGTGCCTTCTAGAGATTGGCAGAACAGAGTAAGATCGGAAATAGAGGCAATTAAGTTAGATGAGGATCCCTCTGGGCCAGGATATATGGTTGTTTCAGACTGCAGGAAAGCAACTTGGGGATCCCAGGTTCCCCTAGTCTGCTTTGGGAGACAGATAAGGGGTATGTTTGTGTTGGCCGGTTAGAGATCGAAGGCAGGGCAAATGTCCCAGACTTATTCGGAATGACTATACCTCTACAGGGGCTGAAGTCGGTGTTGCCAGGGAAAGTCGTATCATTGCTAGATTGAAGTCATGGGATCCCTGACTCTACCCGGTAGAACTGAACTTTATGACCGTCCCTCTGATTCACAGCCGTGACGTTCTAGAGAGCCGTCTCAAGGAGATTCCTGCTGAACCCGGCGTATATTTAATGCGAGATGCCACGGATCAGATCCTCTATGTAGGCAAGTCCAAGAAATTGCGCTCTCGAGTGCGATCTTATTTCCGCTTCACCGGCGACCTGTCCCCTCGCATTCAGCGCATGGTAGCTCAGGTTTGCGAGATCGAGTTTATCGTAACCGACAATGAAAGTGAAGCCCTAGCCCTAGAAGACAATCTGATTAAGACCCATCAGCCCCCTTATAATGTTCTCCTTAAGGACGATAAAAAGTATCCCTATTTGTGCATTACCTGGTCAGAGCCTTATCCCCAGCTTTACATCACCCGCCATCGTCGCCTTGATCGGAATCAAGACAAATACTATGGCCCCTACACCGATGTTGGCCTGTTGCGCCATACCCTTGGGTTGGTCAAACGAATTTTTCCCTTGCGCCAACGGCCCAAACCTCTGTACAAAGATCGCGCCTGTTTGAACTACGACATTGGGCGCTGCCCCGGGGTATGCCAAGGCTTGATCAGCCCAGAAGAGTATCGCAAAACGCTGACTCAAGTGGCCATGATCTTCCAAGGCCAGACAGATGAGCTGATCCGAGAGCTGCAGGAGAAGATGATCCAGGCCGCCGAACAGGAAAATTATGAGGCAGCCGCACGATATCGGGATCAAATTCGTGGTCTGGAACAATTGGGAGAATCCCAGAAGGTCTCTTTGCCTAACTCTACCGTCAGCCGTGATGCTCTGGCCTTGGCCATGAATGATTCACGAGCCTGCATTCAATTGTTTCAGGTGCGGGCAGGCAAGTTGGTGGGGCGGCTGGGGTTTGTGGCCGAAAACCGCGGTGACGACCCAGGCCTTATCTTGCAGCGGGCTTTACAAGAGCATTATCAATACTGCGATCCGGTGGAAATTCCCTCTGAAATTTTGACCCAGTATGAATTGCCCGATCACGATTTTCTGGAGTCTTGGCTGAGTCAGAAAAAAGGCCGCAAGGTCAGCCTTGTTGCCCCCCAACGGCAGAGCAAAGCCGAGCTGATCGAGTTGGTTGAGCGGAATGCACAACTGGAGCTAACCCGCACTCAGCGCTTGGCGGATCGGGATGCCGCGGCCTTGGAGCGCTTGGCAGAAGTCTTGGATTTGCCGGATGTGCCCCGCCGTCTAGAAGCCTACGATATTTCCCACATCCAGGGATCCGATGCTGTGGCCAGTCAGGTGGTGTTTATCGATGGCCTGCCTGCCAAACAGCACTACCGCCGCTACAAGATTCGCAACCCTGAGGTGCGCCCCGGTCACTCCGATGATTTTGCCAGCCATGCAGAAGTGGCCCGGCGTCGCTTCAGCAAAATGACCCCTGAGGATCAGCCGGATTTGGTGCTCATCGACGGGGGCAAGGGGCAGTTGTCGGCAGTCATGGCCGTCTTGGCAGATTTAGGGCTGGATCACCTGCCGGTGATTGCCTTGGCCAAACGAGAAGAAGAGATCTTTCTGCCGGGGGATCCCGTGCCCTTGCGGTTGCCGGCCCAAGATCCGGCTCGCTTGTTGTTGCAACGCCTGCGAGATGAAGCCCACCGATTTGCTCTCGCCTTTCATCGCCAGCAACGGAAAGCGCGTCAACATGCCTCTACGCTGGACGAGATCCCCGGCTTGGGCAAGTATCGGCAAAAGCTGCTGATGGAAGAATTTCGGTCGATTGCCCGCATTCAGGTGGCCTCAGAAGACCAGTTGGCTCAAGTGCCCGGCATTGGCCCGAAGATTGCCCGACAGATTTACCGCTACTTTCACCCGGAAACTCAGGCGGGATCCCCGGAGACTGCAGGGGTGGAGTAGTTGAGAATCCGCGCAGGGATCCCTGCTCCCCCAGCACTCGGTGGGGTGATATCCACAGAAGCCTGAGCACCCTTCCTCGCCCGTGATTTTACGAGATCACGGGGGAACTTGTAGTGCGGGAAACATCGCTTAAGGCAGAAATGATACATAATCCCAAGGACAGGTGTTCTCAGTGCCCTGGTACTGCTTGCCAATAGGGGATCCTGATGCTGGCCGAACTTGATGTGCTCCTGGAAAATGCCCCCATTGGGATCTTTCGTGTGGATCTGCAGGGACGATACCGGTTTGCAAATGCCAAGCTTGCCGAGATATATGGCTATGCCTCCTCCGCTCATCTGATGCGCCATCTGTCGGATTTTGGCCATCGTCTTTATGTCGATGCTGCCGGTCGTCGCCAGTTTTTCCAGGATTTGCTTGCAGGCAAAGTCGGCGACGGGAGAGTGGCGCAAGAGTTTTTGATCCACAGTCGCAAGGGCTTGGACTTGTGGGTGCGAGAACAAATTCAAGTCGTCCGCAATCCAGCAGGGGATCCCCTCTATTTTGAGGGGTATGTGGAAGACATCACGGCACAGAAGCGGGCTGAACAAGCGCTTGCAGAGAGCCAACTCCGCTACGAAAGGCTGGTTTGCGCTATTCCACAAGCCTTGATGATTTTTAGCCGAGAAGGCCAATGCCTAGAGCTGATTTCTTCCCCGGAGAATACTTATTTTGCTTCACTCTCAGCAGAGCATATTCAGGGAAAAGCAGTGGGAGAGCTGTTCGGCCCTGAGGTTGGCGATCAACTGCAGAGGCTGATTGACCGTTGCTTGAGCAGCGGATCCCAGCAAACCTTGGAATATCCCCTAACCAACTCAGCAGGGGAGCTCCGTCACCAGGAAGTTTGCGTGGTTCCCCACGGAGCAGATTGCGTGCTTGGCTGCATTCAAGATATCACCGAGCGCAAGCGGCTAGAGCTGGCCTTGTTGGAGATTCAACAGCGATTCTGGGGAATTGTGGAGTCCTGCAATTTGGGCATCTCTCTGCTGCCTCTTGAGCCAGAAGCTAGTCCGCATGGCATGAACTCAGCCCTCAAGGATATAACAGGATATTCTGCAGAGGAACTGAAAGCTTTGCCTCTGGAGGCTTGTATCCCAGACTTGGCCGATGTTGAAACTCTAAAAAAACTTTGGCAGGAGTTGGTTGATGGCCGGCGCAGTCATTATGAATGGGAACATCGCTACACCCGTAAGAATGGCCAAATCATCTGGGTAAAGTCTCAGGTTTATGTTGTGAGAGATGAAGAACAAAAGCCTCTATTTGCCGTTCACTTCCTGGATGATATTAGCGAGCGCCGATCCATCAAATCTGCTCTTGAGGAAATTCAAAACCAATTGCAGGGGATCTTCAACTCCTGTAGCCAAGGGATTGCTCTGATGAGCCTGGATCCTGATCCCCAGTATCTCAGCCTCAACCCGGCAATGGCAGAGATTACAGGGTACAGCGAGGAAGATTGGTCGGCTCTGAAAGCGGAAGATTACACTCCCTATCCCGAAGACCGAGAACGGGGCGAGATACTCTGGAATGAACTGCTTTCCGGGTACACCAACAACTATGAATATGAAAAGGTGATTTGCCGTAAAGATGGCAGAGAGATCTGGGTTCGCTTACAACTCTTCGCGGTGCGAAACGCTCAAAACGAGCCTCTGTTTGCCATCCAATTTCTAGAAGATATTTCCGAGCGAAAAAGGGTCGAAACTCACCTGCGAGAAAGTTTGGCCGATCTGGCCCGCAGCGAAGCACGTTACCGCGCTCTTTACGAAGCGATCCCAGATATGCTTTTGCAAGTGGATCGGCAAGGGCTAGTCTTGTCCTATAAGCCCCCCAGAGGATTTGCATCCGCCTATCCCGATGACCGCTATCTCAACCAATACATTCAAGATCTGTTTCCAGAGCATTGGAAAACCTACTTTGCCCCTTTGCTAGAGAAAGCCTTTCAAACGGGAGAAATTCAGGTTATTGAATATCCGCTTCCTCAAATTTCTCAAGACGCGGCGGAAGCATTGCCGGAATATCGCGAGGCCCGTCTGTTGCCCTTTGGGCCGGATGAGGCCATTGTTTTGGTGCGCGATATCACCCTGCGCAAGCGCCTGGAGCTGGCCCAGCAAACACGAGAAGCTGAATTAACAGCCCTGGTGCAACAGCGAACCCAGCAACTGGAACGCAGTCTACAGTTTGAATCGATTCTGCGCCGCCTTACCCATCAGATACGGGCAACTCTGGACGAAAAGCAGATCTTGCAGACGGTTGTGAACGAGCTGGGGAAATTTTTGGGCGTTCTTTTTTGCAATGTCGGCCTTTACGATAGCCGCCGAACCTACTCCCTGATCAGCTATGAATACACGACGCTTTCAACCTCTGGGGTCGGGGCTCGGGTTTGGATGAGAGATTTTCCCCTCTTCTACGAACAGCTATGGCGAGGCTGGTGCTTTCAACTGTGCGCTCGGGATCGCCAACGGGATCCCGACACTTTGCCCCCTTATTTGACCAAGCTGGCCTGCCCCATTGCGGACGATCAGGGCATTCTTGGGGATCTGTGGCTGGCTCGGCCTCCTGAGGAGAGTTTTAGCGATTGGGAAATCGATTTGGCCCAGCAAATGGCGGCCCAGTGCGCGATTGCCTTGCGACAGGCCAGGCTCTACCTCAGCAGCCAGGCTCAGGTGACGGAATTGAAAAAACTCAGCCAAATTAGGGATAACTTCCTGGCCGCCGTCTCCCATGAGCTGCGCACTCCCCTTACCAGCATTAGCCTCTCGGTTCACCTGCTGAAACTGAGCCATCAAGTTTCTCCTCTCACCCCCAAGCAAATCCAGTATCTTGAGGTTCTGGAGCAGGCGTGCGAGCGAGAGATCTCCCTAATTAACGATCTTCTGGATCTACAAAATTTGTCGGGCAATACGCTCAAGCTGCCCTCTGAGCAGGTTAACCTGCCTCTCCTTTTGGCACCTCTTATCAATCGGTTCCAAGACCGGATGCGCAAGCGGCAGCAAACCCTAGAAGTTCACTGGGATCCCCACCTGCCCTATCTGCACACCCATCCCCGCCTGTTGGAACGCTTGGTCTGTGAGCTTTTGACCAATGCCCACAAATTCACGCCCGCCGGCGAACACATTGTCCTAGAGGCTGTTGCTTTAGGTTCCGACCGCTGGGAGCTGCGCTTGACCAACACGGGCACCACCATTCCCCTCGAAGAACAAGAACGCATTTTCGAGCAGTTTTATCGCATCCCCCACTCGGATCCCTGGCAGCAGGGGGGAACAGGCTTGGGATTGGCTCTGGCCCAAGCCATTGCCAACCACTTGGGCGGCTCTTTGCAGGTGGAGAGCACCGCCCACCAAACTACCTTTGTTCTTCGCCTGCCTGTAGCCAAATCTTGTTGACGATTCGGTTTGGGCCACTTATGGTGAGATTTACCATATGGGGGGCAGGGTGAAGGTAGCGCTGTTGCAACTGAACTACATCGTCGGCGATCTAAGCGGAAATGCCGAGCGCATCCGTTCGGCAGTCGAGGCAGTGGCGGCGGCGGGAGCAGAGTTGGCCATCACCTCGGAGCTGGCGTTGCTGGGGTATCCACCTCGCGATTTGTTGCTCTACCCGGCCTTGGTCGAGAGGGCAAGCCAGGTTTTGCAGCACTTGGCCAGTCGGCTACAGGCCAGCATTCCGGTGGTCGTGGGATCCGTGCAGCCCAATCCTCTGCCTGAGGGTCGGCCCCTTTACAATGCTGCTGCCTGGCTGGAGGGGGGCCAGATCCGCCATTGGTTCCAGAAGTCGCTCTTGCCCACCTACGATGTCTTCGATGAGGATCGCTATTTTGAGCCGGGATCCCAGCCCCAACCCATCGAGTACCGTGGCCGCCGCCTGGGCTTTACCATTTGTGAAGACATTTGGAACGACCGCGATTTTTGGCAGCACCGTCGCTACCACTGGGATCCGGTGGAACAGATGGCCCGCTGCGGTGCCGACCTGCTGATTAACCTCTCGGCTTCCCCCTTCAGCCTGGGCAAACAGAAGTTGCGGGTGGAGATGCTGGGATCCCTGGCCCGCAAGCACGCCCTGCCCATTCTCTACGTCAATCAAGTGGGGGGCAACGACGATCTCATCTTCGATGGGGCCAGTTGTGCCCTAGATCGCCGGGGTCGGGTTGTGGCCCAAGCCGCTGCCTTTCAGCCGGATCACCTCATCCTGGATGTGGACGAGTTGACCCAGTCTCCCAACCCAGACCAGAGCCCACCGACCGCGGGATCCCGCTGGCCGACCGAGCCGGAAGCTGAGCTGTACGAGGCGTTGGTTTTGGGCACCCGCGATTACGTCAGCAAATGTGGCTTTCGCGAGGTGCTATTGGGCCTGTCGGGAGGGATCGATTCTGCCGTCACTGCTGTGATTGCTGCCGATGCCTTGGGGCCGGAGCGGGTGCTGGGGGTGCTCATGCCCTCTCCCTATTCCAGCGCCGGTAGCTTGGCCGACGCCTACCAACTGGCGCAAAACCTGGGGATCCCGACCCTGAAGCTGCCGATTCAGTCCATCATGGAGAGCTACCACCAGCTTTTGGCAGAGCCCTTTGCCGGCCTCCCCCCAGACATCACGGAAGAAAACCTGCAATCGCGCATTCGCGGCACCCTCCTCATGGCCCTTTCCAACAAGTTCGGGCGGCTGCTGCTGACCACAGGCAACAAATCAGAGCTGGCAGTGGGCTACTGCACCATTTACGGGGATATGTCCGGCGGCCTGGCGGTGATTTCCGATGTGCCCAAGACCTGGGTGTACCGCTTGGCTCGCTGGATCAACCGACAGCAGGAGCGGATCCCGCTTGCTACTCTGACCAAGCCCCCCTCGGCAGAATTGCGACCTGGCCAACAAGATAGCGACAGCCTGCCCCCCTACGACCTGCTGGACAAGATCTTGCAGCGGCACATCGAGCAGCATCAATCCGGCCCCGAGTTGGTGGCTCAAGGGTTCGATCCCGACATCGTGCAGCAGGTGCTGCGGCTGGTTCAGAATGCCGAGTTCAAGCGACACCAAGCTCCCCCTGGGCTACGCATTACCGATCGCGCCTTCGGCACCGGCTGGCGGATGCCAATCGCCAAGCGTCAAGAAGGGATCATGTGACATACTCCCGCACTCATGCTGACGCATAGAGTGCAGGCTTCTCAGTGACTCCTGTGAAGGACGTTTCCTGAGCTTTAAGAACGGGATGCCCCACC
>NZ_JANSIO010000205.1:0-7843 GCF_047462195.1 Synechococcus sp. R3-13
AAACCGGATGTCGGGGGTTCGAGTCCTCCAGGGCGCGCTAACCATCAGACCCCCTGCGGCGATGGCTTAAGGTGGAAACACCCCATCTGAGGTGGTTTTGGCGGCCATGAAGTCTGTCTCCAATGTCCTCTCGGCTCTGTTGCTGGGGCTGCTGCTTTGGTTGGGGATCCCTATCTGGCCTGGATCGGGTGTGGTGGCAACGGCAGCGAGCAACAGGGTAGATCACGAGATCGATCGACTGTTTGAGGAGGCCTTTGCGGCTACTCAGAGGGGAGATTTTGCCCGGGCGGAAACCCTGTGGACTCAACTGTTGCAGATCCAGCCTGATAATCCAGCCCTGTGGAGCAACCGGGGCAATGCCCGTGTCAGCCAGCACCAACTGCAGGCAGCTCTGGAGGATTACGCTGAGGCCATTCGTTTGGCCCCTGAGGCGCCGGATCCCTATCTAAATCGAGGAACTGCTCTGGAGGGGCTGGGGCGGTGGCAGGAAGCAATTGCCGATTATGAGCGGGTGTTGCAGTTGGATCCCAACGATGCGGCGGCCTACAACAACCGTGGCAATGCGGAAGCAGGGCTGGGCCAATGGCAACAGGCCTTGGCCGACTACCGCCGCGCTACAGAACTGGCTCCCGACTACGCCTTTGCTCAGGCCAACTATGCTCTGAGCCTCTACCAGGTGGGCGAAACAGAAGCTGCCCTGCGCTTGATGCGGGCTCTGGTGCGCAAGTACCCGAAGTTTCCAGATATGCGGGCTGCTCTCAGCGCCATTCTTTGGGCGCAGGGTCGCCAGGGAGAGGCTGAAAGTCACTGGGTGGCTGTGCAAGGACTGGATCCCCGCTACGCCGACCTGGAATGGGTGAAAACCGTCCGCCGTTGGCCACCGGCAATGGTGGCAGCTCTGGAGCGTTTCCTTTCTCTCAAGTCGTGAGGATCGGGATCGCGTCGGAGATACCCTGGGCCTTGACTCTGCGCATTGGCGAAACGGTTGCTGGGGATCCCCGCAGCTAGAGCCTCAGGTTACATCCTGTCTGGGGGTATGGAGATTGCTAGATTGGGATCAAGCCGAGGGCGGATTCCAGCAGCAGGCTTAACCCAGAGCCAAGAGAGCGCAGAGGGATCCCAAAGGCTTTCAGCGAGCTGTGAAAAAAACTGTGTAAGGGATTGCTTCCTGCGACACCTTTTCGCCTTCTTCTTCGTCTGTTTCAGTCCTATCGCGGCGCGTGGTATCAACGTGAGTGCAATGGCTTGTTTCTCTCGCTCTTCTTCCTTCCTCCCCGATTGGAGAGGGGGGCTGCGAAATCACTGGAGCTGGGCAGGGCTGTTGCTCATGGTTCTGCAGCTTGGGCAACCCGCCGTGGCTCAGACGGAAACCCGAGTTTGGAGCGGAACCGGCCAAATTTTGAGCGGCCAGGGGCAGGGGGCGACGGTGCAATTGATCTTGGAAACGGGTGGCGGGCGTATCTGGAGCCAATCGGGGCCGGCTTTGGATGCACCGTTTTCCGGCGGCCATATTTCGGTAACCAGCGGTGATGGCACCTGGCAAATTCAATCGCAAGGGGATCAGTTGTTGGTCACCTTTTACCGCGGCGAGCAGATCATCCGCTGGCAACTGCGGCCCATGGGCGAGATCCCCAGCTCTTCTCCTTCTGCGCCATCCAGCTCCCTGAGCAGTGACTCCGCCCAGCCCGTAGCGCTGCCCGTCCAAGAGCTGGTGATTCCAGTACTGAAGAATTTGCCCGGCAACCCCTGAGGGATCCCTGCCCCGCCGGTTCTCGACCCATGAAACCTGGTGCGTTGGCCGCTGGGGCTATCAAACCTGTGGCCACTGGAATGGGCTGGGATGATTTTGGGGGCGGTGGGCCTGGGGATCCTATCCCATCGGCAGTTAGCCCGCCTGTTGTTTAGCTGAGCAGCGGGACACAGGGCAGGGGCAGTTGAGCCGCTGCCGCCGCATCCAGCAACCACAGCAGCCGTCCTCTGGGGTTTACGCGCTGGCAGGGTAGGTGGGCCTCGGTGGTCAGCGCCTCTTTCACGATGGGGGCTTTGTTCGCTCCGGTTACCAGGAACACCACCTGGGCTGCCTGATTGAGGACGGGATAGGTCAAGGTTAGACGCGGCTCCTGCCCTTTTTGCCCCACCGTCACCCAGCGGTGCTGCACCTGCAGAGCGGCTGTGTCGGGAAACAAGGAAGCTGTGTGGCCATCTTCCCCCACTCCCAGCCATACCAGGTCGAGAGAAGGGCACTCTGCACCGAAAATCTGCCGTAGGGTGGCCTCGTATTCGGCAGCATCGCGAAGGGGATCCCCCGCTTGGGTGGGCATAGGGAAAACTTGAGCCGCCGGGATCCCGATCTGCTGCAGCAGGGTTTCTCGTACCATGCGGTAGTTGCTTTCAGGGTGATCCGGGGGAACATAGCGCTCGTCCCCCCAGAACAGCCAGGTTTGTTGCCAAGGGATCCCTGGGGTTTGGGCCAGGGCAGCATACAGCTTCTTGGGGGTGCTCCCTCCCGCCAAGGCCACCGTAAAGCGTCCCCGCTCGCGAATGGCAGCGGCTGACCGAGCTTGCCAAATCTCGATGGCCCGTTGGATTAAGACGGGGCCCTCCGGAAAGATCTCCAACTGGAATCCCTGCATACACCGAAGCCCTACTGCCGACCTATGCTGGGTCAGCCGACCTGCACCAACACTTTACCGAAGGGATCCCCTAAGCGGGGCAAACACTAGGAAGCCACCGCCAGCTCTTTGGCTTCTGCCCGAATTTGCTCGTAGAGGGCGCGCAGCTTCAGGCCCACGATGATCTGAATCAGACCAGAGCCATTGCGGGATCCCGGGTATTCCGGGTGCTTGCGCAACAGTTCCGTCAGCTCGCCATAGTAGCGGGTGGACAGGTTGCTCAGGTGGTTCTCGATGTAGATGACCTCTTCCAGCTTGTCGAAGGTGCCGTCGATCTCCAGAATCGAAACCGGGTGCTCGAAGTAGGTGGAAGGGCCATAGTGGAGGCGGATCCCTGGGTAGGAACAGGTCAGCTTTTTGCCGCAGGGGATCCAATCAATGGTGGAGCCTTCGTCAAAGAGATAAACATGGTCGAAGTACTTCACCCCTTCCCGCTGGATCAGCCGCACCCGCAGTACTTTGTGCTCTGGATCCAGCTCCGGCAACAACTGGGTAGGCAAAACCTCAATGACGGCATCGGCGTACTGCTTCTGCACATCGACATAGGCTTCAAAGTCCGGGCGGCGAGCCTCGATTGAGCGCAACACATCTTCGTAGGTGTGGCCCCGCTCCGCCATGTCCCGCTTCACTTTCCAAGCAATCTTGATCTCTGGGGCCAGATCCAAGTACACCTTGAAGTCCAGCAGCTGGCGCACCCGCTCGTCATACATGGGATGCAGCCCCTCCAGGACGATGATGCGGTTGGGCTCCACCAGCTCCGGTGGGTCAATCAGCCCCGTCTCGTGGTTGTAGATGGGCTTCATCACACTTTGGCCGTTCTTAAGCGCCTTGGCCTGCTCGTACATCAGGTCGAAGTTGTTGGCGCGGGGATCCAGCGCCGTGATGCCCTTCTCTTTGCGCTGGTAGCGATCCAAGGAGTGATAGTCATCCAGACAGATGGTGGTAATCAGATCCCGGCCAAATAGATCCCCCAGCCGGCGTAAAAAGGTGGACTTGCCACAGCCAGAATCTCCGGCGACACCAATCATCACAACACGATCAGGACTGCTTGCCATGGGAACTCCTTGGGGACGGGCAGGGCAAAACTGAGAAAAAGGCTCTAGAAAGTTACCAACTGTTACGGTCTTGCATGATACCAAATAAAGCCGTTACATCACAAGCCGCTGGCAGGCCAGAGCTGTGGGCACCCTAAGCAACAATTTAACAAAAAATCCATATTTTTGGCCGATGAGCTTGGCCGGGATTATTTTTCCGGGGTTGCCGCTCTCAGGACGGCCTGGGGGGCTGGCGAAGGTCGTCTGCTTCTCCTCTGACAAGTTCCATTTGAGCAGCCGGGCTGCTGTGGTGTTTGCTATTTTGCTATATGTAAACTCATTTCCTCCCAGTGCCAGGAGCAGATCGCAGGTATGGTTGCCAGCGCAGAAAAGCGAGAGGTTGTCGTCAATCTGTATCGTCCCAACGCACCGTTGATCGGCCACTGCGTGGAGACCTACTCCATTGTCGGTGAAGGAGCACCCGGACTGACTAAGCACATTGTGCTCAGCTTGCCGGATCCCAACTACCGCTACCTAGAAGGGCAAAGCGTTGGCATTATCCCTCCTGGCGAAGATGCCAAGGGCAAGCCCCACAAGCCCCGCCTCTACTCGATTGCTTCCACCCGCTTTGGCGATGATGGCGAGGGGCGCACCGTCTCTTTGAGCGTGAAGCGGGCCGAATATGTCGATAGAGAGACAGGCCAGCCGGGGGTGGGGGTCTGCTCCGGCTTCCTCACCGATTTGAAGGCGGGCGATGAGGTGATGATTACGGGGCCATCGGGGAAAACCTTCCTGTTGCCTGAAGATGAGAATGCCAACCTGATCTTGATCGCCACCGGCACCGGCATTGCCCCTTTTCGCGCTTTCATCAAGCACCTGTTTGAAGAGGATCCCAACTATCAGGGCAAGATCTGGCTGTTCTTTGGGGTGCCCACCACTTCCACCTTGCTCTACCACGGGGATCTGGAGGCCTGGAAAGCCCAGTACGGGGATCGCTTCCGCGTCGATTACGCCATCAGCCGCGAGCAACAAACCCCCGATGGCAAGAAAATGTACGTGCAAAACCGCATGGCCGAGTACGGCGCCGAGCTGTGGGAGATGCTGCAACAGCCCAACACCTACACCTACATCTGCGGCCTCAAGGGGATGGAGGACGGGATCAACAACGTCATGGGGCCTTTGGCCGAACAAGCCGGTCAGGATTGGAGCAAGTTCCAGAAGGAACTGAAGAAAGCAGACAGGTGGCACGAAGAAACCTACTGATCTCTGCTTGTGATCCCTGCTTGTCGGTTTGTCAGCGCCAATAGGGATCCCGTTCCTTGCTTGAGAGCACTGGCGTGGGGAGTATGTCAAAATGCTTCTATCTCCCAGCGTATGCGCTTTTTTCCCAGGAGCATCGAACCGTGGACGCGCGCTACAATCCCCAGGCCATTGAGAGCAAGTGGCAAGCCCACTGGCGTGAAATCGGGCTGGATCGCACCCCAGAGCTGAAGGACGGGAGCCGCAAATTCTATGCTCTGTCCATGTTCCCCTACCCCAGCGGCAACCTGCACATGGGGCATGTGCGCAATTACACCATCACCGATGTGATTGCCCGCCACAAACGAATGCAGGGATACGCGGTGTTGCACCCGATGGGCTGGGATGCCTTTGGCCTGCCGGCGGAGAATGCCGCCATCGACCGGGGGATCCCACCGGCCAAGTGGACCTACCAAAACATTGCCCAGATGCGGGATCAGTTGCAGCGGTTGGGCCTGTCCTACGACTGGGAGCGGGAGATTACCAGTTGTTCGCCGGACTACTACAAGTGGACGCAGTGGATCTTCCTGCAATTTTTGCAGGCGGGTTTGGCCTACCAGAAAGAGGCGGCGGTGAACTGGGATCCGGTGGATCAGACGGTGCTGGCCAACGAGCAGGTGGATGCGGAGGGGCGTTCCTGGAGATCCGGCGCCCTGGTGGAAAAGCGCATGCTCAAGCAGTGGTTTTTCAAAATCACCGCCTATGCCGACCAACTGCTGGCGGATCTGGAAAAGCTCTCCGGCTGGCCGGAGCGGGTGCGCACCATGCAGGAGAACTGGATTGGCCAATCGGTAGGGGCCAAGGTGATTTTCAAAACCGAGGCAGGGGACGAGCTGGCAGTATTCACCACCCGGCCTGATACCCTCTGGGGGGCCACCTTCATGGTGCTGGCGCCGGAGCACCCCTTGGTGGACAAGCTCACCACTGCCGAGCAACTGCAGGCCGTCAGAGCCTATCAAGCCCAGGCCGCTGCCCGCAGCGAGATCGAGCGCAGCGCCGAAGACCGGGAAAAGACAGGGGTTTGGACGGGATCCTACGCCATCAACCCCGTCAACCAAGAGCGGATCCCCATCTGGATTGCCGACTATGTGTTGATGGGCTACGGGACGGGGGCCATCATGGCCGTGCCTGCCCACGACCAGCGGGATTTCGAGTTTGCCCGCAAGTTCGGCCTGCCCATCAAGCGGGTGGTGCAGCCGCCGGAGGGTTCTCCGGCCTCGGCGGATCGCGCCAGCGGGACGGAGTCCTCAGAACTGCAGGCTGCCTGGACGGGGGAAGGGGTGATGATCAACTCTGGCCCCCTAGACGGGATCCCGGTGGGCAAAGGCCCAGGGCAAAGCGTGGAAAGAGCCATCGCCTGGCTGGAAGCCCAGGGGCTGGGGGAAAAGCAGATCAACTACCGCCTGCGGGATTGGCTGATCTCGCGGCAGCGCTACTGGGGTTGTCCCATCCCGGTGATCCATTGTCCCCACTGTGGCATTGTGCCGGTGCCGGAGAAGGATCTGCCGGTGCTCTTGCCGGAGGATGTGGAGCTGACGGGGCGAGGGGGATCCCCGTTGGCCCAGCTGGAGAACTGGGTGAAGGTGAAATGCCCCACCTGTGGCGCGGAGGCTCGCCGGGAAACCGATACCATGGACACCTTTGTCTGCTCGTCGTGGTACTTCCTGCGCTTCAGCGATGCCCGCAACGACCGAGAGATCTTCCGCAAAGACCGGGTGAACGCCTGGCTGCCGGTGGATCAGTATGTGGGCGGCATCGAGCACGCCATCCTGCACCTGCTCTACTCCCGCTTTTTTACCAAGGTGTTGCGGGATCGGGGGCTGCTGGATTTTGACGAGCCGTTCTCGCGTCTGCTCACCCAGGGGATGGTGCAAGGGCGCACCTACTACAACCCCAACAAGTCCGGCAAGGATCGCTGGATCCCGGCAGCTCTGGTGAAGGATCCCAACGACCCGCGGGATCCGGAAACGGGCGAGCCCCTGCAAGTTATCTACGCTACCATGTCCAAGTCCAAGGGCAACGGCGTGGATCCCGAGGAGGTGCTGGCCCACTACGGGGCAGATACGGCCCGCATGTTTATCTTGTTCAAGGCCCCGCCGGAGAAGGATCTGGAGTGGGACGATGCCGATGTGGAGGGGCAATTTCGCTTTCTCAACCGCGTCTGGCGGCAGGTGTACGAGTTTGTCGTTCGCGGTGGCGGGACGGAGTCCTGGCGGGGCAGGGTCTCAGAGCTGTTGCCGGCCAAGGTCGAGGTGGGATCCCTGACCAAGGCGGAAAAAGATCTGCGCCGGGCCATCCATACCGCCATCAAGGAAGTCAGCGAAGATCTGGAAAACGATTATCAATTCAACACTGCCATTGCCGAGCTGATGAAGCTGAGCAATGCTCTGGGGGAGGCCGGGATCCTGGATTCGCCGGTCTATGCAGAGGGGATCCGCACGCTGGTGTTGCTGATGGCGCCTTTTGCCCCCCATATTGCGGAGGAGCTGTGGCAGGCGCTGGGGGGCGCAGACTCGGTGCATCGGCAGTCTTGGCCCAGCTATGACCCGGCAGCGCTGGTGGCCGACACGGTGACCATCGTGATTCAGGTGAACGGCAAATTGCGCGGCTCGTTTGAGGCCCCTGCCGAGGTGACGCCGGAGGAGCAGGAACGGTTGGCCCTTCGGTCAGAGGCAGCGCAGAAATACCTGGAGGGGGCAACACCCAAAAAAGTGGTGGTGGTGCCGAAAAAGCTGGTTAACTTTGTCCTCTAACGGCGGGCCTGGCCAAAATGTTCCGCACTGCTGACACGAACGGGATCGGGGCTTTCACCAAATTTTCGGGCTGGAGGCCCGCACC
>NZ_JANSIO010000206.1:0-2734 GCF_047462195.1 Synechococcus sp. R3-13
TGGCTCAAATGAAAGATCAACACAACCTAGGATTCTTAAACTTAAGATTTTTAAACTCAAAGAGGCTCCCCGCTGCCCTGCTCCAAGAGGGGATCCAAACGGCGCACCAGTTGCCAGCCCTCCACCGCCGCTAGAGGTTGTAACCCCAAATCCCGGATCTCCACCTGTTCTGCCTGCACCGGAGAAACCCAAAGGTAGTCTCCATGCTCCCCTCGTCGCAGAGCCTGATCATCCACCCATCTCCCCGGATGGGGGGTATAAAAAGCGATGGCCTGGGCCTGACAGACATCCGGCAAGCCGCTGCGGCCAATATCCACCACCGTCTCCCCAGCCTCTGTCGAGGACTCCGTCCGAATAGCGCGAACGGACGGGGGCAGCATCTGGCTCCAATCCATGCGGGCAAAAGCAGGGCTGAAGTTGCCGAAATCAGGCCGCAAGACGATGGTGATCATGGCGAGGATCCCGGCCAACAAGAGGGTTCCCACCCACAGACTGCCGGCACAGCGCAACACCCGCCGCCAACTCCAGATCCCTGGCAGCAAGAGGTACAAAACACCGATCACCACCAGCGGCCAAGCATGAGGCTGTAGGAGCTCCAGACCGTCTACACCTAGCCGGACGGCCACCCCCAAACCCAACAGCAACAGCCCCACCGCTGCCAGTCCCCAAGAGAGCACCTGGGCCAGACGGGGCTTTAAGCGCAAGGACTCCGTCCCGCTAACGCGATCCGCACCGCTGACGCGACCCCGCATAGCCAACGCTTGATCCAAGGCTACCCCGGCCAAGAGAGCCAGCCAAGGGTAAAGCTGCACGGTGTAGTAGGGGGTTTTGGTGGGATAAAGCTGCAACAACAACAGCAGCAGCAGGGGGAAAGACCAGATTAGCAGCGTGGATCCCGGCTGCTGGCGCACCAGGAGAAAGCCACCCACCAAAGCCAAAACCGTCCACGGGAAGCCATGAACGGGAATGTGCCAAAGGTAGTACCAGCCGGTGGCATCCGCATGGAAGGGCTCTTGCCCCAGATCCCACACCTTCCCCACCAGGGTGGTCAGCACCTGCGGGCCATACACCTGCATGGCTGGACCTAGCCAGAGGCCAAAAATCCCCAAGCCCAGCCCAAGCGCCAGCCAAAATGGGGCGGATCCCATCCAGCGGCGCCGTTGCTGCACGAGATAGGGGATCAAAGCCGCCCCCGGCAGCAGGATCATGGCGCTTTTCATCAACAGGCCCAGCCCAAAGGCCACTCCGGTTAGCCAAAACCAAACCCTGTGGCCGTGGATGCCGTTGATCAGCCCCAGGATCCCCAGCAGCTCCAGAAAGGTCAAGGGCACATCCTGCCCCACCAGCCGCCCCTGCTGCACCCAGAGGTAGCACAGGGGCAAAACCGCCATCCCCAAAAAGGCCGCCCGCATCGGCAAAAAAGGTCGCCCAATCCAACCCACCAGGGGAATGGAGAGCAAAGCAGCGAGGATCCCTGGCAGCCGCGCTGCCCACTCGTTTACCCCGTACAGGGCAAAACTGAGGGCCACGCTCCAGGTGAGCAGAGGGGGTTTCTCGAAAAAAGGCTCCCCCAAAAAAGTGGGCCCCAGCCAATGCCCTCCCCGCAGCAGCTCGCGGGCCATTTGGGCATAAAAGCTCTCGTCGCAGCCAGCCAAACTGGGATCCGCCCCCGAAAGCACAAACAGAGGCACTGCCAGGCCCATGACTAGTAGGCTTAGGCCCCAAAAGGGCACTAGGTGCGGGTCGCGGCGAAACTGAACGAAGGAGCTGGATCCCGGCAGGGATCTGCGGCTAGGAGAACTGCCCAGACGGTTGGGGTTGCCGAAAGGACGCATGGGACTCCGTCCCGCTAACGCGATGGGACAAGTCAGCAAGGGGCGGCTCTAACCAGACTAGACAAGGACTCCGTCCCGCTTACGCGATCGGCAGAATTTTTTAGGGAAGCTCCAGAGATCCAGAGGAGCTCTAAGGACTCCGTCCCGCTGACGCAATAGGCTGCCAAGCGGACTTGGGTTTTGCGGATCCCACGCAGGGTGGTTTCCTGTTGCTTGCTTAAGGACTCCGTCCCGCTGACGCGAACGGGATCCTGATCCAGACGTAACAAGGCTTGCACAATGGCTTCCGTTGTTTCAAAGCCCAGAGCACAGCTCGACTGGGCCAACATTCCCAGATCAAAGCCAAAGGTTTCAGAAAGGACTCCGTGCCGGCTGCAAAAAGTGAAACACGAAGCGAAAGTAGGGGATCAGCATCAAAAACGAAGCTGTGCCCAGCAGCAGATTCAGCCCGACGAGCAACCCTGGAGGGTGTTGCTCCGCAACGCCAACACGAACGTAAAAGCCCAGGGCTGCCGAACTCCACAAACTGACCACATTGGCCAAAATCAGGAAAAAGAAGAGGTAGAAATTGACTTTCTCGCGCAAAAACAGCTCCGTGACCTTGGGGGTGAAGCGATCCGCGCTCAACTGCACCACAATGGCCACCACCGAGAGGGTAAAGCCCAACACTCCCGACAACACCTGAGCCAAGGTGGTTACAAATTCCTGCAAAGCTTCTGTATCCTGCGTGGATCCCGCCCGAACCAGGTTCAACCCGCTCTGGATCCAGCGGTGCCCACCCCAAGCCCAAAGCAAACCTGCCCCCACCACTGCAGCACTCCAGGGCAGAAAGCGGGGGCGACGCCCAACAAAGCCTGGATCTGTGTGTCTCTGATACATTTACGCTGAACACTGCTGAA
>NZ_JANSIO010000207.1:0-5464 GCF_047462195.1 Synechococcus sp. R3-13
AGGTGGATGTGGTGAAAGCGGTGGTGGCTCAAGGCAAAGGGTTTGGCAAAGGCATTGTCAGCGGCCCGGCCCGCATCTTGAGATCCAGCCTCGATGCCAGCAAAATCACCGCCGGGGACATTTTGGTTGCGCAATCCACCGACGCCAACTATGTGGAGGCCATCAAACAGGCAGCCGGGGTGATTACCGAGGAAGAGGGAGCTTCCTCTCATGCGGCGGTCATTGGCCTGCGGCTGGGGGTGCCGGTGCTGGTGGGGGTCAAGGATGCCACCCGCTTAATCCGGGATGGATCTATCGTCACTCTGAACCCAGAAAAAGGCATAGTGACCGCAGGAGCCGATGGCTTGGGCTTTTAAGCGGGCCTTAGGGTTGCCTGCAATACAAACTTGTATCTCTTGCTACGAAACGAGACCCAGTTCTATGATGGGGGTAGCGAGGCAAGATTTTCCCTGACCCTTCGGTGCGTCCCATCCATTCCACGTGTAGGTTAAGCTATGCCCACTTTACAAGCCACCCACTATGCGGTTGAGGCCATCCAGGAGGAAGCTCGTCGCCTCATTCAGCAGGGGGTCTTACGCCGCTCTGCAGCCATTGCCCACCTGCAACCCTTTTTCCCGCAGCGGGAGTGGCAGGCGATTGCCCAAGAGCTGGAGTTGCAAGACTACTGCCCCTCGGATCCCCTCTGCGATTTGATCGGCAACTGCGAGGAGTGGAGCGAAGACTGACTCTCGATCTGCCGAGGATGGCAAGCGGTCGGCGTTGGCAGACAGCCAATGCCTCTTTTTATTCCAGCCGTTTTTTCCTCCTCTAATCTGTCGGCGGCTAAGCTGGATGAACTATAGTCAGTAATTAAACATCCCTTTTCGCCGGGTTCGCATGGGTCAGACGGCTGTCATTGCCACCTCAGATGGAGGTCTCGACCTGAATAGCCTCGGTTTTGAGGTGCCAGGGTGGCTGCGTGCTCTGCTTTCCGGTGCCGAGGATCCCGGCGATGGGTTGCGGCCCTACACGGCTGAAGAAGCCGATCTGCTGCGCCGTGCCTTTGAGTTTTCTTACTGTTTGCATCAGGGCCAAAAACGCAAATCGGGGGATCCCTACATTGCCCATCCGGTAGCCGTGGCCACTCTCCTGCGGGAGCTGGGGGGGGATGCGGTGACAGTGGCAGCGGGCCTCTTGCACGATGTTATTGAGGATACAGAAGTTACCCCAGAAGCCCTGGAAGCTGAATTCGGCTCTGAAGTTCGCCTACTGGTAGAAGGAGTTACCAAACTCTCTAAGTTCAATTTCTCCAGCAAAACCGAGCAGCAAGCGGAAAATTTCCGCCGCATGTTTGTGGCCATGGCCAAAGATATTCGAGTCATCGTGGTCAAGCTGGCGGATCGCTTACACAACATGCGCACGCTGCAGTATCTCTCCCCCAGTAAGCAACGGCAAATTGCAGCCGAAACCATGGAAATTTTCGCCCCTTTGGCCAACCGGCTGGGGATCTGGCACTTCAAATGGGAACTGGAGGACCTCGCTTTTAAGTATCTGGACTACGAAGCTTACCGGAAGATTCAGGAATTGGTCAACGCCAAGCGCGCCGAGCGAGAGGCAGAGATTCAAGCTTTTATTGAAGAGCTGCGGCAGAACCTTCTTCAAGCGGGGCTGGAACGCTTTGAGATCAGCGGACGGCCCAAACATTTGTACAGCATCTATCGCAAGATGCAGCAGCAGCACAAAGAATTTCACGAGATTTACGATCTCTCAGCAGTTCGGGTAATCGTACATACCAACAGCGAGTGCTATCGGGTGCTGGCAGTCGTTCACAACTGCTTTCGCCCCATCCCCGGGCGTTTCAAAGACTACATTGGCTTGCCCAAGGCCAATCGCTACCAATCTTTGCACACGGCAGTGATCGGCCTGCAGGGACGACCGGTGGAGGTGCAGATTCGTACCGAAGAGATGCACCGCGTGGCTGAGTACGGGATCGCCGCCCACTGGAAGTACAAGGAGGCCGGCAGCACCACTGTCAAGCCCGACGAGGAGCGCTTCACCTGGCTGCGGCAGCTCTTGGAGTGGCAAAACGACCTCAAAGACGACAAAGAGTATCTGGACACCCTTCGCGAGAACCTGTTTGAGAGCGAGGTTTACGTCTTTACGCCCAAGGGGGACTTGCTGGCTCTGCCCCAGGGATCCTGTCCGGTGGACTTCGCCTATCGCATCCACTCCGAAATTGGGGATCACTGTGCAGGAGCGCGGGTAAACAACAAGATCGTGCCCCTGGATACCCGCCTGCGCAACGGCGACATTGTGCAGATCATCACGCACAAAAATGCCCATCCCAGCCTGGACTGGATCAATTTCGTTGCCACCAGCTCTGCCCGCAATCGCATTCGCCAATGGTTTAAGCGCTCCAATCGCGAGCAAAACATCGCGCGGGGCCGGCATTTGCTGGAGCGGGAGCTGGGCAAAACGGGCTTTGATGCCCTGCTCAAATCAGAGCGGATGCAGAAGGTAGCCGAAAAGCTCAACTACGCCAGTGTAGAGGATTTGTTGGCCGCTCTGGGTTATGGCGAGACGACCCCCACGCTGGTGATCCATCGGCTACAGGAGGTCAGCAAACCGGCAGTATCCCCCCCTACAGAGGAGGAATCGCTTGAGGGATCCAAGCTGTTGTTGCCGCGGGCTTCTGTGGCTTCCAGTTCCGTCAAATCCCAATCTCCCATTCTGGGGGTGGAGGGTCTGAAACACCAGTTGGCCAAGTGTTGTAATCCGCTGCCGGGGGATCCGATTTTGGGCGTAGTCACCCGCTTTAAGGGTATTAGCATCCACCATCAGGACTGTCCACGGGTGGCTCAGGTTTCGGGGGAACGCCTGGTGCCAGTACGCTGGAACGAAGAGCAACTGCGGCAGAGCACCCAGATCTACCCGGTAGAACTGCATCTGGAGGTTATCGACCGCGTCGGGGTGCTGCGGGACATCCTTTCCCGCCTATCGGATCAAGGTATCAATGTTCGCAATGCCAAGGTACAAACTTTTGCCAACCGCACCGCCCTGATCGATCTCTGTATCGATGTACGTGATAAGAAACAGCTCACCCAGGTTCAAAGTCAACTGCGCCAGCTTTCTGACGTGATCGTGCTGCGCTCCCGCCATCACCAAAACGGATCCCGTTGACCTACGCCTGGCCCTTCGCGGGTACGGACTCTAGACCGCATCCCTATTGCGACTCGCTCCTGCAGCAGCCCAATTTTGGGTCAGGCGCTGTCCCATCCTCATCCTGACCTCCTTTGCCGCTTCTGGTGCGCAGAGCGCTTTCCCGCTCCTCTGGGGTCTTGCCAAAAATCCCGTGTCAGCTCACAGGTGGCCAGGCAAGGCCGACAAGCCCAGAGCAATATCCCAGGCTTTCTTCGACAGCCTGTGGAAAACCTGGGGAAATCCAGCGAAGCCCGCCCAAGCTCCGATGGAGTTCCTGGCCATATCTAGGGGGAGGATTCACTACATTACGGGATCCTACACTGACTGTGTGTTAATTTTTATGAATTTGTCAGGAAATCACAACATTAGCCTGTGGAAAACCTGTGGAAAAACCTGAAAAATTTGTGGAAAACCTGTGGAAAAACCCCCCAAGTTATTAACAGGTATAAATACTCTGTGGAAAAGTGGCCAAGTTATCCACAGTTTTTCCACAGGTGGGGAATAAGCTCAAAAGCTCATGGCGCAAGGTGTTGACGATCACTTTCCACAGTTTCCACAGCCCCTACTACTACTAGATCAAAAAATTAAATTAGGCAGGGATCGAAATTTCAGATCTGTCCTACGCGCGAGGCAAATTTTCCAAAACTCGACCGCAAGGGGAGGGATCCAGTCGGGGCAGCCGGTGTAGGATGTGCATGTTCAGCCCTCAAGTGCCCCTGATGGTGCAAGCTCAGCGTCCTGTGGATCGAGAATCGGAAACCGAGTCGTTTGCGCCGGTGTTGCGCAGCAGCAAGACTGCAGCTCCCTATCGTGGGGAGAGCCGCTTTAACGAAGCTGTTGACGCGCCGCTGGAGGGTTTTAGCTTCACCTGCGAGCAAGCCGATCTCAGCCACCACCTCACTTCCGTTGGACGGGCTGTGGCCAGCCGCCCCGCCCTGCCCGTTTTGGCCAACGTGTTGGTAGAGGTCGATGCGGAAACTCAACGGGTTGCCCTCACCGCCTTTGACTTGAACTTGTGCATTCGCAGCGAGTTCGAGGCTCAGGTCAAGGGATCCGGTCGCACCACCCTGCCGGCCAAGCTGCTCAGCGACATCGTCAGCCGTCTGCCCAGCGGCCCAGTGACTCTTGACGCGAGCAGCCAAGCCCAGGAGAGTGCCCCTGTGATTCTCATGTCGGCAGCCGGCCAGTACCAAGTGCGCAGCATGTCGGCTGAAGAGTACCCCACCCTACCGGAGATATCGCTTCCCGCCGCCGACGCAGATGGCGATTTTGTGGGGGAGGAAAGCCCAACAGCTCAGGCCCTGGAGCTGCCCATCGAGAGCCTGTTGCAAGGGATCGGCCAAACCCTTTTTGCGGCCTCTGGAGATGAGACCAAGCAGGTGCTCACAGGAGTGCATGTCAAGCTCTTGCCAGGGGATCCCCCTTGCCTGGAGTTTGCAGCCACCGATGGGCATCGTCTGGCGATGGTGCAGGTGGAGGCCGAAGGGATCCCGGTTGCTTCGGCCCATGGGGAAATAGGGTTGGATTTCACCATTCCCGCTCGCACTTTGCGAGAGGTGGAGCGCATCCTCGGCACCCAGACCGCGGCCTCTACGGTGGAATTGCGGTTTGACCGATCCCAGGTGCAGTTTGTGCTGCCTCCTCGCGCCAGCAAAACGCAGTGCCAACAGCGGATCACCAGCCGCCTTTTGGAGGGCCAATATCCCGACTACAACCGCCTGATTCCCAGGCAATTTGAGCGGCAGATAACCCTGGAGCGTCGGCCTTTGATTGAGTCGCTGGAACGGGTGGGAGTACTCGCTGCCCAAAGAAACGACATCGTCAAGTTCAATCTTTCTGCCGCAACCCAAACCCTGCGCATCAGCACCGAGGCGCCCGATGTGGGCAGTGGCGAGGAATCGTTGCCAGTGCAGATGTCTGGTCCTGACCTGGAGCTGGCCTTCAATGTGCGTTACCTGCTGGATGCCCTCAGGGTGTTTCATACGCAGCAGGTGAGCCTGGAGCTAAACGGCGCCACGCAGCCGGCCATCTGGAAGCCCCTTGGGGCAATGCGGCTCTGTTATTTGGTTATGCCGGTGCAGCTACGGGCTACCTAGTCTTAGGAGAGCTCCACCCAGCTCTAGTCCAAAACTCTCAAGATCATCTCAGTACAAATCTACAGTTGTTTGTACAAATCTACAGTTGTTTGCATTGCCCCCTCTCCCAGAGGGAAAGGAGCCAGGGATGGTCGCGGAAGCGGCGCCGAGCGTTCAGGGAGCATGCCTCTAACCCCCAAAACCCTGAA
>NZ_JANSIO010000208.1:0-21572 GCF_047462195.1 Synechococcus sp. R3-13
GGCGGGGGTGGATGAGGTGGGGCGGGGAGCCCTGGCCGGGCCAGTGGTGGCGGCGGCGGTAATTTTGCCGGCCCAGATGGATCCCAAAGAACTGGAGGGAGTGAGGGATTCCAAACAACTGCGTCCGCAGCAACGCGCTCAATGGGCGGAACGGATTCGGCAGGTGGCTTTGGCTGTGGGCGTTGGCAGTGCCTCTGCTGCTGAGATCGACCGGCTCAACATTCGCCAGGCCACGGTGCTAGCCATGCAGCGGGCTTTGGCCAAGTTGGATCCAATCGAACACATTTTGCTGGATGGATTGCCGCTGGCCGAGCTGGGATCCCGGCAAACGGCCCTGGTCAAGGGGGATCACATCAGCCTCTCCATTGCCGCTGCTTCAGTTGTGGCCAAAGTCTGGCGAGATGCCTTGATGCAGAGCTGGGATCGGCAGTACCCCGGCTACGGCTGGCGCACCAACGCTGGCTATGGCACGCGGGAGCACCGACTGGCGTTGCAGAACTTGGGGCCCACCCCGCAGCACCGCCGCAGCTTTGCCCCCTTGGCAGAACTGAAAGTCAGCAGATATGATGGTTAATGCAGTTGCATTGCCCACGTAGCTCAGTGGACTAGAGCACTGGGTTCCGGTCCCAGGTGTCGGAGGTTCGAATCCTTTCGTGGGCGTCTTCAGGCATATAAGTGGGCAACGTACTCTCCGTACCCGTTGTAGGGCAAGGTGGGAACGATTTGCCACTGGGAACGGGATCCGAAACCGATCAAGACTTCCTGCTCCTGTGACCAGCGGGGGTGGGGCACCCCAGGATCCACATTGGCCTCAAATCCATACTCCTCAGGGGCGAGGGTATTCCAAAACGTGGAGGGTTGACGGGCCAAAAACTCGATTTTGACGATGGATTTTCCCCCTTTAAAGCCATACTTCCAGGGAACTACCATGCGAATTGGCGCTCCGTGCTGTTTGGGCAACGGCTTGCCATAAACGCCGAGGGCAAAAAAGGCCAACTCGTTGGCCATTTCCTCGATCCGCAACCCTTCCGTGTAGGGCCAAGGCAAGTTGGGGGGCCAGATTGGGCCAGGCATAATTTCCGGATCGTAAAAGGAAGTGAAGCGGACAAATCGAGCCGTCGGCAAAGGATCCACCCGTTCCAGCAACAGCCGCATCGGAAAGCCCAACCACGGCACCACCATCGCCCAGGCTTCCACACAGCGGAAGCGATAGATGCGCTCTTCGAGGGGGAAGTTAAACAGATCTTCCAGGCCCAACCGCTGAGGATGCCGCACCAGCCCGGTAATCTCGACAGTCCAGGGATCCGTGGGCAAAGCCTGTGCAGCCCGCCAGACGCGCTTTCCGGAGCCAAACTCGTAAAAGTTGTTGTAACGAGCAGCTACAATCTCCTCGGTGACGGGCCTGCCCACATCCGAAAAGTGGGGGTTGAGTGGGATCCCCCTCAGCTCTCGTTCTACCGAGGGAGCAGCTCCCCTGCTGCCAAACCCAAAAATAGAAAAACTGGCTCCCACCCCAACGGATCCCAGTTGCGCTAGAAATTGCCGCCGGCTGAAAAACATCTCTTCTGGAGTGACCTGTGCCTCTCGTTGCCAGGGGTGAGGAACTCGGATCCCGAACATCCATCAGCCATCCTTTGATTCAGAGTCAGGGAAAAAGTCTGCCGCCCGAACTACTACATCCTAAATGAATTACTACATCCTAAACGGATCTAAGCCGACATTCCCCGAGCTCGTTTCCAGCGCTGCCCCATGTGTAGTCATTTCAAATGTAGTCATTTCAAACAGCAATGAAACGATTTGTTATGTCTGTCCCTGGCTTCCCTCTCCTTTTGAGAGAGGGGTTGGGGGTGAGGGAAACCCTGCAGGCTGGGATGATCGGTGACGAAATCACGGTATAGCCGTGTTGGCTGAGTCCGTGCTGCTGGAAAAAAGTGTGGGGATCAGCTAAGGACTTGAGCTGGGCTCCGGCAAAACGTAGATGGACTCCACTTGCCGCCCTGCCGATGGCACTGCCTGGATGGTGCCCTTGTCGATGTGGTAAATGACTTTCTCCGCTTGCAACTGATTCTCCCCTTGGTTGATGATGACCTGGCCCTCCAGCTCAATGCGTTGCTCCTGGCTGTAATACACAGCTCTTTGGGCGCGGGCCGTAAGCCGCTCGGCAGGAAAACTGAGAGTGACATTGCCAATGGCCGTAAAAACCCCTGTGTTGGCGTTGGCCTCCTGCACATCGGCGCTGATGCTGATGGCACGGGGATTCTGACCCAAAGCCGGGATCCCAAGGACCAGCACCACACCCACAGCCCAGCCCAGCGTCCCTAGCCGCTGCCAACCCTTCCGGTCAAACGCCATCTCCAAAGCCATGCCCCATCACCCCGTCAAACCACCACAGCAGCCAGTCTAGCCCGTCAATCCAGGTCACAATGGCGGGGGGCAGCCTATGGGTCCGTTCCCTTTCCCCCCTGAGGTAGAGCTTGGGCAAGCTGTCTTTCCAATTCGGCAACGCGCTGCATGAGCTGTCGGTTGGCTTCCAGCAGCTCCCGCGCCTGGCTGTTGAGATAGGGATCCGATTCCCACCAATTGATGCCGATCTCCTTGGCCTTATCCACCGAAGAAATCAGCAGGCGAATGCGCACATTCAGCAACTCCACATTGCCCACCGAAACGGTGATGTCTCCGGCGATCACAATGCCCTTATCCAGTACCCGCTCCAACACATCGGCCAGCGAGGAGCCGTGAGTAGCCGTGGTCAAGGGTTGAGAGCTAATCGGCACAGAGTTCATCGACCTCCAAAGTGTACCAACAGGCAAAAGACTCAGCCAGGCAGTTGGTCTAGCAGATAATTCAGCAACTGGGATCCCTCTTCATAGCGCTTGCCAGCCCGGGGCAACAGCACATCCGCACACAAAGCGCGAAAATCGGCATTCTCTTTGCTAACTGCCAGCTCATGTTCCTTGACAATGCGCCCGATCATCAAACAACTGCGCAGGCTGGGGTGGCGCGTCAGATCCAACTTGCGGCGAAAAGCCCGCACAATGTGGACGATCTTGAGGGCGTCGGGGCCGGATAAGCCTATTCGCGAGGTGAGAATCTCCTTTTCGGTCTCGATGTCCGGCTCCCCCATATCGATGGTGATCATCCGATCCAGCAGCGCATCTTGGGCCCTGTGAACCCCGGTATATTCCTCCGGGTTAGAGGTAAAAATGGCCCGGAACTGGGGATGCACCCGCAGATATTCCGAGCGGTTGCTGTCCGGCGGCAACACCAGCAGCCTCTCCTCCAAGGCACTCAGGAGAGCATTGTTGGCCTCAGGGCGGGAGCGATTGAACTCGTCGTAGATGAGGGTAAACCCCTCTCGGCAAGCCAAGGTAAGGCGGGCATCCACCCAGCGCTGCTGCACATCCTCCTCCGTCTTCACCACCGAGTGAATGAAGTTGTCCACCACCCGCCGATGGGTAAAACCGGTGCGCCCCCCGATGAGGTCGGAAGAATCGAAGCGGTCATCCCCATAGATCAGCATGATGGGGCGGCCCAGCAGGCTGGCCAGGTGCATCGCCAAAGTGGTTTTGCCTGTACCCGAAGGCCCCCGCAAATGCACCGCAAAGCCCGATTGCAAATAGCGCAAAGCGCGGCGGGTAATCCGCTCAATGTAGGGGGTGTTCACGAACTGGCGGGGACGCGCCTGCAGAACCGTGGCCATGGAGATACTCAACCTCTTTGCTGCCCTAGACTCCTTTGCCTTGACTATAGCCCGGATGTTCTTCCTGCGCTCGGCACAACTAAACTGCGACCGTCCCCGACACCATGCGCCGCAGCGTAGCCAAGATTTCCGAGGGATCCACCCCCAGATCCACCGCGCCGCGGGCCAACAAATCCCGCACCCGTTCCCGATCCCCAATTACCTGCAGCAGGGTCAAGTTGGGATCCTGCGCTTGTAGATCACTCACATACTTGTTGACATAGTCAAGGATGGGATCCACCTGTTTCTCAACAGTAGGCGGAACTTCAGGGGGTTCGAGCGTTGTCAAGCCCCCTGGGGGTTGGGAAACAGAGACCGGGGCGGACGGCTCCACCGGGGTTTGACCTTCGGCTACAGGCGTTGAGTCGGAAGCAGTCTCACCGGCAGTCGCAACGGCACTGTTAGAGCTTGCACTGGAAGTGGAGACTTCAGGTTCTGGGATGAGGTCAGGGATCCCATTGCCCCACACCTGCTTATGCAACTCCGCCCGGAAAGTGGCCAGGGATCCCCGCAGGGCCTGGGCCTGGGCTTGCTGTTCCTGAGCCATCTGAGCCAGCTCCTGTCGAGCCATTTGCCGGAGAGCCTGTACCCACTGCCGCAAATCGGCGCAAAAAGACTGCCGCGCTTGCTGAGTTTTGTCGGCCATCGCCTGCCGAGCCTGCGTATAGGTGCTCAGCAAATGCTCCACAGCCGCAGTCAAGTTAGCCCGGAAAGCCTGCAATTGCTGCCGGCTGACTTCCAATTGAGCAGCTCGTTCCTGCTCCAGGCGAGCCAGACTCTCTGCCACCGACTTGGCCCGCTGAGCCGCCGCTTCCGAACGGGAGCATTCGTCCAGGGATCGCCTCACAGCCCGCTCCTGCCTCAGTTTCTGCAATTGGCTGCGGGTTTGCTCCGTCTGGTGCCGTATTGCTTCTTGTCGTTGCTGGCGGCGCTGCCCCAGCTCAACCATCAGGGCTTGGTGCTGCTCTAGGCGCTGCTGCCGGGATCGGCTTAACAAACTTCGATTCTGAGCCACCCGCTGGCTGCGGGCCATGGCCCATTGTTCCTGCAAACTCATGGTGTTCAATCCCTTAAGTCGTGTTCAATGCTTGGGTGGATACAGCTTCTCTGCCTGTTCCCAACTCGATGGCACTGCCAACCTGTAGCTCAGTGCGGCTGCAAGACTCAATCCTCGAACAAAACCCGCAGAAGCAAGGCAGAGACCGGCGGTGGATCCCTGCCTCGCTTTCCGACGGCTAGCTTCCTACGCCTCCGCCCAGAGAGCATAACTCATCCAACCATTGCGATGCTCAAGGCGAGAGGGTTGTGGGCACTTTCCTTGGTTGAGTGATTTTGGTTAGGCAGATTTAGACGGCAGGAGCAGCAGCAGTAGCCGTCAGACCCACAGCCTCAGCGTATTTCAGGTAGGTTTCCACGGAAGCCACAACGACGCGGGCTTCAATGGCCAACAGCTCGATCCCAACCAAAGAAACCCGCACCCAGGCATCGACCACGATACCTTTATCCAAGATGCGATCGATCACTTCGGCCAAGCTGGACGAGGAGTTCACTTTCTCAACTGCCATAACGATCTCTCCTGCACTGATACTGCTGATACTGATGAGGGTTGAAAAGGACAGACAACTCGGCGGCAAAATGGCATGTAGAAGGGATCCCAGCTGAGGATTCACCTTCCCTAGGGCGACAGCCGCACCCTCTATCACCCTAGCCCTATTGTGCTGGCTTTTTTCGGGGAGAACACCCGTGGATTCGCTTAAAAAAGACGGCGAACTCGAAAGGTTTACCGCTTTTCTAAGCGCCATCCCCCCTACATAGTACTCGCCAGCAGAAAAAATGGGCAAAGATGAGGGCGAGTTTTGAGCCCAAGTTGTGGAAGTGTGGTGGAGGGGCAGTGGGAAGCGGCAGGGATCCCCTATACTGGGGGCAGTGGGCTTGCTGACATACCGTTTCTCGCTGGCTGATAGGGCTGTCGTGACCGATTTCAACACCGGGATCCCGAGCGTGCGTCGCCTGCAGAAGGTCATCAAGGATCGGGAAACCCTCGAGGTCAAACTCAATACCGGAGATGTCTTCGTCGGCCAGTTGCGCTGGCAGGATCCCGATTGCCTCTGTTTAGCCGATGCCGAGGGGCGGGAGTCGCTGCTGTGGCGGTCTGCCATTGCTTTCATCAAGGTCAGGCCTCAGTCTTAAGTACTGCTCCGGATCCCTGTACAGCTCTTCTTCCCAATTTTTGAATAAATCTTTACAACAACTCAGGGCTTTTCTGTCTCCCTCTGAGGGCAGTTTTCTCCAGTTGACCCACTCCTGCTGGGTTTTTGGAGCGGTTGACTACCCTGCCGTCGCCCTGAGTCTATCCCAAAGCCGTCCCCCATTGCTCCGCAACGCTGTTGCAACTGCGTCAGCGGGCCGTAGGCCTTGAGGACGAGGCTTTAGACCCAGTTTTTTGGTAAAAATGCCAATTAAGAAGGGTATGATAAGGAGTGTTAAAAAATCTGATCTCTCCTCACCCAACCATGACGACTGCCCCCATTGAGATACCTCTTCAGCCTGCCGCCCAACGGCATAACCACTACAGCCGCGAAGACTTTTTTCGCTTTGACCTCTCCCAGGGATCCCTTGTGGACTGGACGGGTGCCCGCAATGTCTTGGTGAGCGAAGACTTTATTCTGGGCTTGCAGCAGGGCCTGGAGGAAGAAGTGGGAGATGCCTCGGCTTCTCTGATGTACACCATTGGCCGAGAGTGGGGACGCAACGATGCCCTCCATTTTTCCCGCTGGTTTGAGGAGGAATATCGGCGCCAGCCCAAGCAGAGTAATCTCATGTTTCTCTTGGAAACCTGGTGGTGGCCTCTGACCTCGCAAGGATGGGGGCGCTGGGAGGTAGAAACCGAGAGTCGGCGGCAAGGGTTTATTTTCATCAACCTCTTTGACTCCGCCGTGGCCCGCACCCTGGGGGATGTGGGCAAACCTGTCTGTCATCTTTACGCCGGATTGTTTGCCGGCTTTTTTAGCACCATGGTGGAACGGCAACTGAACTGCATCGAGATCCAGTGCTACTCCATGGGAGAAAGCTACTGCAAGTTTTTGCTCGGCAGCAAAGATCGCATCGATGCGGCTGCCTTCTGGCTAAACGAAGGGGCCAGTGCCAGCGAAATTGCCCAAAAATTGCGTTCAGGCCAGGGAGTAGCCAAGGCATGACCTGGAAGATTGCTTTAGAAGATTCGGTGCAGAGCTTTTTTGCCCGTCTAAATTGGGATAACCGCCCCCTACAGATGCGCTCTCTGCCGATGCCTTTTCTGCAAGTGCGGGAGCATTTTGGTTCCATCCCCTGGGCGGGGGATCCCCTGAGTTTGGCTGCGCATTCTCTGGGATCCCTGTCGGCAGCACCAGAACCCGAGCCGGCAGAAGAACAGATCACCTTGGCAGATCTGTTCAGCTTGTTTTGAGTCTCCTAGCACCCACTGACATCCGGAAGAAGCGAGATGGTAAGCCCCTTGGAGCAGATGCTGATCGAGTCGGAAGCCCGCTACCTCAAGCCAGAGGAGCTGGAGCATCTGAAGGCCTATGTTCTCGGCTGGCCAAAACGACAACATGTGTACCGAGTTTTGCGGGAACGGGAGAGCCAGGTGGTGAGCAAAACCCTAGATGCCCTGCAAAAGGAGATGCCTGACCTTTCCCCCCAAGTGTTGGATCTGTGTCGGCGGCACCTGCTGTTGCTGCTGCGTCACAGCGCTATGGCCATGTTGCTGCAGGACGAAAACCTCCTGAAGGAGCGGCTGATCGAGTGGATGGAAGAAGAGGTGCGCCTGTACGGGCTGCAGAGGGTTTATGAGGTTGCCTATCGGATTTTCCAGCAAGAGCTGAGAGACCATCTGGCTCCTGGAGAGTTGGAGTTTATCCGCCCCTTAATCACCCAGGTACAGGTGGCCTTGCTGTTTTAGAGCTAGATACTTTTTTGCTTTTTACATTTTTCGGTGCTAGAGCGCTCTATCTCAACTAGCCGGAGACTTCAGTGTCGTTGGAGTTAATGTTAGCGTTGTAGTAAATCTGCCCAAGGGGTATTCAATTGCTGGAGGGATCGCCATAAGATTTGGAGCGTAAACAACCGTTCTCCCAGCTCAACAACCAACGAACTGTCAACTGCACCCTGCTCCTATTTGGATGCTTAAAGATCAATAACGACTTGGATTGGATAACCAGGGGATCCCTTATGAACGGCACCAGCTCTATCTCCAATGGCTCAGTCAACTTCGATCCCTATACGCCCGTTTTGGCCAACTACTACACACCCAGCGCTTATCTGCGAAGCGATTTGGAATCCGGCTTGCTGGAAAGTCGCCACGGTGAGCGTCTCTTGGCCCTTCCAGAGGCATTGCTGCGGGGCATCTACACGGGCCTGGAATACGAGACCGGCCAGGCTGCTCGTTTGGTGTTGCGCAACTGTGGTCGGATGTGGGGCAAGGAGTTTTTCCGCCGTTTTGCCCAAGAACTCTCCGACTACTACCAGAAGCCTTTGGCCGAGCTAGAGATGGGCACCTTTCTGCAAAGTCTGAGACAAGCCTGGAAAGCTCATGGCTGGGGATTGATCGAGATCGACTGGACTTACAAAGATCAGGGAGTCCTGGTGGTGTCGATTCGCAATTCTCCCTTCGCTGCTGTCACCCCTCCCCATTTCAAGCGTCCGATGGGCTTTTTGGAGGCAGGGCTGTTGGCCACCTGGTTTAGCCAGCTAACCGGCCAGGATTTGCTCTGCGTGCAAACTGCCAGCGAGGCTTTGGGAGCAGAGAGCAATTTGTTTGTCGTGACCGCTGCCGCCCGCCTCAAAGAGGGAGAAGCCTGGGTGGACTCCGGCCTCAGCCATGAGCAGATCCTGGAAAAGCTCCTGCAACCCAGATAGGTGACAGGAGCCGGTTTCCTCCAGAGGGATGGGATCCCAGTAGAGATGAGTCTGTATAATTTTCTGGAAGCGAGGCGAGCTCAAGCGCACGAGGGTGTGGCCATTGGGGTGGCGAGTCAGAGCAATTCGGGGAGCCATCACCGTACCTACAAACAGTGCCGAGGCCATTGGCGCGGCGGTGACTGAGCTGTTGGATACGCTAGAGCACCGCAACGCCCTCGATCCGGCTGAACTAGTCAGCGTTATTTTTTCCGTTACCCCTGATTTAAATGCAGCTTTTCCTGCCCAATTTGCTCGTCGTCGCCCCGGTTGGGAGTCGGTGCCTCTGTTGGATGTGCAACAGATGGAGGTGAGCGGCGACTTACCCCGTTGCATTCGGGTTTTGATCCAGTTGAATACTCCCCTTGCTCAAGCGGACATGCAGCATGTTTATCTGCGAGGTGCCCGCGAGTTAAGGCCAGATCTCAGCACTGTTTGATCGATCCATACAGCACCAGTACAGGGTTGACACTCTCACCGACTAAAGTCGGGGGATTTCTACACTGGAGGTGGGACAGTCTGTTGCCATGGGCAACATGGGGCATGATGGATCCCGGATTTGCCCCGCTTATTCTGGGGGAAAAGAATGGCTTAACTCAAGTTGATCCGGGTCGTATCACTACTGATTTGGGAAGGCGCAGAACATCCAGATTCACTCATAGACTTACTTGGACTTACAGTCATTTTAAACAGGTATGAAACATTTCCATTCAGCTCCCCTTTCTTTTTGGGAGATGGGGTGATGGCAGCGGCACAGAGCACTTGGGGGGCTTCTCAATTAGCTTAAAATGACTCTACTTAAGATAAGAGTAGATCTGAGAGCTCAAGGAGACAGCTTTTCTCGCAGACGGTTTTCCCACTGTTGCAGTTGCTCTTGGCGAGCGGCCACCTCTGCTTCGCGACGGCTCAGCTCTTGGCTTTGCCGAGTCAAGGATTGCCGCCAGCTTTCAATCTCCGACAGATCCACCAGACTGTGGGTTCGGGATAGGTTGTGCAACATCTCCACCAGCTTCATGGCTGCCTCTTCCACCCGCCGTACCTGCCGCTCTTCCGAAAGCTCAACCAGCAGCAACACCCCAATGTTGTAAGGGCCAACCTCTTTGCAGGTGACCCCTTCTGGCTTGCGCAGCGGCATCCAAACCCCGTCCTCGGCCTGCCGGGCCAAGAGCTGCAGCTCCCCCTGGCCGAAGAGACTTTTTTTGTGTACTCGTGCCAGATACAGCATGGAACATGCAGGAAGATGCTGCCGATTTTAGCATCGATCCCTTTTATTGAAGAGGGATCCCGTCCCTACACCCAAACCTGGGTTTTGTTGTCCGTGCCACCAGGAGGATCAATGCTAGGATCGGCTGTGGAATGGATAAGGCTCAACGCTCTCCCGTCTTCATCGTTTAGGGATCCCTGGCATGTTTCTCACCCAAAGCCCCTACTTTTTGATGGCAGCGCTGGTGGCGATTGCCAGTGGAGCCATCTTCGCGGTTCGGTTCATCAAGCGCGAGGCCTCCGCTGAGTACGACGTGATTTTTGCCACGATGGGCCTGATCTATTCCGTCTGTTTGCTCTTGGAAGGTCAGCGGCTCATTCCGTTGCTGTTCTTTGCCCAGGTGCTGTTGGCGGTGATGGCCGGCTGGTTTGCCCTCGAAACTTTCCGGTTGCGCATCCTCTTGAGTGAAAAGGCACGGCAGGTGGGCGGGGCTCGTCCGACCGTTCGGCGGCAAGGCTTCAGCCGCACCTATCCCCCGGATGGCTATGCCCAAGGGCGCACGGTTTCCACCCGGGCTGAGGGATCCCGTATTCGCGACACCTCCTCCACCCGCTCTATTCCCGAAGGCAGCGCAGAGCCGAGCCGTCGCCCGCGGCCCCAACTGACCAGCGATACCCGTGTGCGTCCCCGCCGCCGACCCGAAGGGGATGAGTATTACGAGGAGCCAGGGGTCCGCCCGCGTCAGGATACGGACTACGATGAACCAGCACCGCCGCCAGAGGCCCGCCGCCCCCGTCGTCCTGCCACCGAAGAGTATCCAGAGGATGTGGATGTGCAGGAAGAGCGCAGCACAGGTACAGCTACTCGTCGCCGTCCCCCACGGTTGCCCCAAGACCAAGGGGAAAGCTACGCAGATGAACCCCCCCGCCGTCCTTCCCGCCGCGTTGTCGAAGTAGAGCCAGTAGAGGTGGAGCCAGAAGAGTATGATGACGATCTGTTCTGATAGGCTCTCAATGCCGATCTGAACTTGATAGAAGCAGCGCCAGGGTCAATTAGTCGGATCCCTCAGCCTGTGTTGCGCATCCCGGCGGCAATGCCGTTAATGGTAAGTAAAGCTCCACGCAGAAGTTCAGCTCGGTCGTAGCGTGTTCGTCCGGTGCGGGATCCCTGACGCTCTCGCAGGCGCTTGAGGAGGGAGACTTGGATAAAGCCGAGGGGCACAATAGAGCGGTTGCGCAACTGCACCGAGCGCTTCAAATAAGGGTCGTTCTCCAACAGTTCGCTGTGACCCGTAATCTGCAGCACTATTGTGCGGGTGCGGTGCATTTCTTGGGCAATACACTCAAACAGCTCCATCGCCCGCTCTAGACGTTCTGGAGAGCTCATCTCCCGCACGTAGTGACGCGCTATTTGCAAATCCACCTTGGCCAGAGTCATCTCCACTTTGGAGATCACCATGCGGAAGAAAGGCCATTCGCGATAGAGGTGCTGCAGGTGGTTGAGGTTGTGCTCGCCCCTGGCCACGTATTCTTGTAGGGCGGTGCCAACCCCATACCAGGCCGGCAAGAGAAAGCGGCTTTGCGTCCAACTGAATACCCAGGGAATGGCCCGCAGGGATCCGATGTCTTTTTGGCTACCGCTGCGGCGGGCGGGACGGGAGCTGATCTGCAGTTGGCTGATCTCTTCAATGGGGGTGACCTCGTGGAAAAACTCCACAAAGCCCTCCTGCTCGTAGACCAGGTTACGGTACACCTGCCGGGAGCGCTCCGCCAAGGATTCCATCAGGCGCGACCACTCGTGCAGATCGTTGGGGTAGGTGCGCAGTAGGCTGGCCTGGATCACGGCGCTGGTGACGGTTTCCAGGTTAAAAATGGCCAGATCCTGGAGGGAATACTTGGAGGCCAACACCTCTCCCTGTTCGGTAATTTTGATGCGGCCCCCCACACTGCGCCCTGGCTGAGCCAAGATGGCCTCGTAAGCCGGGCCCCCTCCACGGCCCACCGAACCGCCCCGGCCATGGAAGATCTGCAGCTTCACCCCGTAGGATTCGGCCACCGTCTGCAGGCGTTGTTGAGCCTTGTAAATCTCCCAGTTGCTGCTCAAAAAGCCGGAATCTTTGTTGCTATCGGAGTAGCCCAGCATCACCTCCTGTAGATTCCCCTGCTGAGCCAAGTACTGGCGATAGAAAGGGATCTCCAGCAACTGCCGCAAAACTTCCGGGGCCCGCTTCAGGTCTTCGACGGTCTCGAACAGCGGCACCACCGCCAGGGATCCGCGACCGCTAATGGGATCGTAGAGACCCACCTCCTTGGCCATCAGCAGCACCTCCAACAGGTCGCTTAACTGGCGGCTCATGCTGATCACATAGGTTTGGCAAATGGCCAAGCCGAATTCCTGCTGCATGCGGCGCAGGGTGCGAAAGGTGGCGATCAGCTCTGCCGTTTTCTCGGAAAAGGCGATCTCCAGCGGTATCAGAGGCCGACGGGTTTGTAGCTCCTGCAGGAGAAAGGCGGTTTTTTCCTCTTCCGTCATCTCGTTGTAGGGACGCGGCAAAATGCGCAAGTACTCGAAAATTTCCGTGAGAGCGGCTTCGTGGTAGCTGCTGTCTTGGCGGATATCCAGATGGGCCAGGTGAAAGCCAAACACCTGTACCTGTTGAATGAGATGATCCAACTGACGGCAGGAAAGGCCGCTGTTTTTCAAGCTTTTCTGGATAAGCTGCAAGTCGGCCAGGAATTCTTCCGCGTTGGCATAGGCGTTGTCCACAGGGGGAGGGGTGGGCAAACAAGCGGAGTCGGCCAAGTTGCGGTTGCGCTCCCGCGTTAACTCCAGCCGCCGCTGAATGTAGCTGAGCTTGAGGCGGTAGGGCTCTTGGCGGTATTGCAGCGAAAACGATTCGTAAACCTCAGGCATGAGGCGGTGATCCTGCTCAAGGGCATCCAGCAGTTGGCTGTCCACATCCCCCCAATGCAGGGAAATGCTCAGGGTTTTGGTGAGAGCCTTCACCGATTCGATGTACTTGCCCAGGATGAGGTTGCGCTGATAGCGGGCCGTTTGCCAGGTAACATCGGCGGTGACGGAAGGGTTGCCATCCCGATCCCCGCCTACCCATGAGCCGAAGTTGCAAAATCCTGCCGGCGGCGGCTCGACGCTGGGAAAAGCCTTTTTCAAGCTGCGGCTGAGGTACTCGTGCAGCAGGGGGATGGCCTGAAACAACACCTCTTCAAAATAGTGCAAAGTGTAATCGACTTCGTTCAAAACAGTCGGCTTGGACTGATGCAACTCGTCGGTGCGCCACCAAAGCAAAACTTCTTCCGCCATCTGTTCTTTTATCATCTGGGCCTGCAAAGGCTGGGTTTGTTCTGCCCAATCCAGTTGGCCGAGCAGGCGAGAGAAAGCTCGTTGCTTCTCGCGGATGGTGTGGCGGACGATCTCGGTGGGGTGGGCGGTAAAGACCATGCGAATGTGCAACTGCTCCAGCAATCTGCGCAGTAGGCCCGGCGGCACCCCTTGAGCCCGCAGGTAAGGGAACAGCCGTTCAAATTTTTCGTTTTCTCGCACGGTGCGCTGTTGGCTATCCACCATGCGCATGTCCGAGTCTTCTGCCCGTTCGTAGTGCTGTTCAACAATGTTGATCAACTGGAAGAAGAGGGCAAAGGCCCGTGCCGTTTGGATGGTGGCGTCGAGGCTGAGGTACTCGATAATTTGTAGTACCTCTGGGATCGGGTACTCCAGGGCTTGTCCTTCTGGGGAACACATGGAACGCAGTCGCTGCAACAGATCCACCAGAGACTGACCGCACTCCTGCAGGATCACCGATTCCCAGAGTTCTTCCACCAATTGCAGGCGACGGTTCAACAGGTTGTTCCTGCGGTTGAAGGCTTCGTTGACTTGAAGGGAATGGGCCAAGGGATCCCGTTCCCCAAACAGGGATGCCTCCTTCAGCCCGTTGGCAGAACCCGCTGCCCCCTCTGCAGCGGTCAGGTGGGGGGAAGAGGTCATGAAGGCAGCTCCTAGAATAACCATCCCAATATTAGAGCCTGTTTGTCGAAACGGCAGATGTAGCAGGTATCACGCTCAGATTGCGGTCTTCTCCGCGTCGGATTTTGTAGTTGAGCCTACAAATTGCAAGAAAAAAGTGTTTTACCTTGCCGCAATACCGGTCTAATGCCTTGTTGGCAGGAGTTCTGGTGGCTGCCACCCTGTTTATCAACGCACATCTGCTGGATCCCGACCAGGGATTGGACGAGATCGGGCAACTGGGTTTTCACGTCGGTGGGGGATTTTTGTCTGCCGGCGGATGAGGCGGGGATCCGCTCAGGGGTGACCACGGTGGTGGAGGCGGGGATCACCTTCCCGGCGTTTTGTGCAACGGTGGCGTCAACTGCCCAGACGCGGGTTTATGCTTTGATCCTTCTCTGCTCTACATCGCCACTGCGGATTTCATCGCCCACCGCCTCAGGCTGGCTGTGGATTGGAAAAATCAAGATCTGGATCGGGCCAGAGCAGTGATCGAGACCCATCGCCAGGTGGTGGTTGGCCGCAAGGCTCGTCCCACCCTCAAGCTGGGAGAGAGGGAATCACCCACACTCACTTCCGCTCTGATTCTTGGCGAAGAATATGCCTGCCGATCATGATTCATCTGGGCCGCTTCCCGATGGATGAGGTGTTGGATCCCTCAGATTTGTTGGATCGCCTGCGTTCGGGAGAGATTGTCAGCAACGAACAAAAGGCCCGTGCCCGCGACTACGCATTGCAGGTGGCAGAGCTAGAATCCAAGGCAATTGCAGCTTTCAACCGCAAGTTGGCAGCCTTGTCACCGGCTTGAGCCGCTCTGGAGCGGATGCCCATTTTATGATTTCGGATCAGCAGTGGATGGAACGGTGTCTATCCCTGGCCCGTTCCACACCTCAGCGTCCTTCTCCCAATCCACGGGTGGGCTGCGTGATCGTGCAGGAGGATCGGGTGGTGGGAGAAGGCATTCATCCGGGGGCAGGGCAGCCCCATGCGGAGGTGTTGGCTCTGCAACAGGCGGGATCCCTGGCCAGAGGCGCAACGCTCTACGTCAACCTGGAGCCCTGCAACCACTATGGGCGCACTCCCCCTTGTACCGAGGCCATCCTGGCCGCCGGGATCCGGCGGGTTGTGGTGGGGATGCAGGATCCCAATCCCTTGGTGGCCGGCAAAGGGATCCGACGCCTGCAGGAGGCGGGGATCGACGTGACGGTGGGAGTGCTGGAGCGGGAGTGCCAGGAGCTGAACGAGGGGTTTGCCTTCGCCATTGTGCGGCAACAGTGTTTCGGCCTGCTGAAATACGCCATGACCCTGGATGGCAAGAGCGCCGCCGCCACCGGCCACAGCCGCTGGATCAGCAACCCTCTGGCGCGGCAGTGGGTACACCAACAGCGGGCCTGGCATGATGCCGTCATCGTTGGATCCCGAACCGTTTGGCAGGATAACCCGCGCCTCACCTGTCGCCTGGCGGAGTTGCAGGGATCCCAGCCGTTGCGGGTGGTCCTCAGCCGTTCCCTGAACCTACCTCCCGTCGCCCATCTGTGGCAGGTGGAAGAAGCGCTGACGTTGGTGATCACAGAAGCTGTGGCAACCCATCCTTTGTGGGGATCCCTGGCCGAGCAGGGGGTAGAACTGCTGCATCTGCCCCAGGTAACCCCCTCGCGGGTGGCACAAGTGCTCTTTCAGCGGGGGTGTCTGAGCGCCCTCTGGGAATGCGGGGGTACGCTGGCCTGGGCAGCCCTCAAAGATGGGGCGATCCAGAAAGTAGCCGCCTTTATCGCTCCCAAGATCCTGGGGGGAGCCGATGCGCCAACCCCGGTAGCAGGCGAGGGGATCCCTGATGTAAACCAGAGCTGGCAACTGGTGGAGCCCCGGCTGGAGACCTTGGGGGATAACTGGTTGATCATCGGAAAGATCTCCTCTTCAGTTGGCCACAGTAACCTACTAAAGTGACCAGCTTTCGATTGCCATACAGGGAGCTTCAGGTTTCTGAACGAACAGGCTGATATCTGTTCAATGTAAATGGATATACTCATCAGAAAAACACGGCATTTCTGCAAAGTGGGGTTCAGAATTGAGCTCAATTGTGCTAGGCTGGTCAATGTTTTGGGGGGGGGTCAATTGACGTTTTGGTAAGGTCAGCAAAATCAAGCTGTAGGGATCTATCGAGATTTTCCTGAGGTGAGCCTTGCAAACGGCAACGACGAAGACTCTAGCCTCTTTGTCCAGCCCTTCTTTGCTTGCCCAGTGAGTGGCTTGAAAGTCGTCCTATCTCATTTTCAAGTACAAATCCCAGGATAAGGAAGGGCATTGTGTTGAATCTTTTTGCCAGCCTGCTGTTTGCATCCGCTTTCCTCAGCCCATCGGGAAACGTCGTCATCGAGGGGGATCCAGGGGAGTGGGTTTTCGCCGATCATCAAGTCCTAGAAGGGGTTACTCTAACCCTTCTCATACGGCCTGGAGAGAGCTTGGCCTCTTGGAGAGAAATGCTCTCCGTCATGGACGTTCATGTCCAGGGATCGCCGCGCTTTCTCGCCAACCACATGCGGGACAACATCCTGGCTAGCTGCCCCCAAACGACTTGGGAGTTTCATCGGGAGAGCGAAGAAGATGTGCTCTACGAGTTCCGCAGTGCTGGTTGCCGTGGGACGGTGAGTGGAGTTGAGGAACATGAGATTGGCCGGATCACCCGAGGCCCGCGCGGCAGTGTGCGCATTGCCTACGCCGCCAAGCCCCAGATGATGCCTGAACTGCGCAGCCGCTGGCTGAACTTACTGGGCAGCGAGGTGGGGACAGCTCAGGGTTTTCCCATTCGCAACCTCAGCGGGGCGATTGCACAGCCTTCTTCCCCGGTTTCGGAAGCCCCAACCTCAGAGCGGCAGATCGCCCGGTGGCTGCAGGAAGCAACCGATGCCCTGAAGCAGCAGGAAGATTTGCTGGCCGAGCTGGATCGCCTAGGTCAGGAAGCGCAGGCGGATGCCCGTGCCTACAGCCAAGGAACCCCCAAAGAGGCGGGGCTAAGGACAATCGGCCTGTACCGAGGTCGGGGGGACGGCAGCCCTGGCGAGGCCACAACCGAGTTCAAGACCACCGACACGTTGATCTGGGCCATCTTGCCAGTGGGCAACCTTCCTGTCAACGCCAAGGTGGAGATACTCTGGTACTACGAGGGCGGAGAAGCTGGGGGCGAGCAACTGATCCGCAGGCTAGATGTTCCCTGGGATCCCTTGGCCGATACCGTGCGAGGCTTTCTGAGCTTCAGCCAACCCTACACCGGCCGCTACCGCGTCGAGATTCATGTCAACGGCGAGAAGGTGGGAGTTGGCCGCTTCACAATCCAATAGTCTCCTGCAAGAAGTACCCCTCCTACGGGGTTACACAGGCTTGGAGGTGGACAATCTCCATCACCAACTCCGACGGGGTGAAGACTGTTGTGCTGGGATCCAGAGGGGGGCTTGCTATCCTCGACGGGTTCTGCTGACAGGCCTGGCTTTGAGGTTGTAGATAAGGCTGGTGCGGTATTGCAACAGCAAATTGCGCAGATAAAGGGGCAAGTTGCGTCGGTAGAGGGAGCGGGTTTTGCGGTAGATAGACTTGCTGCGCCGGTTAATTGCTTGGCTGCGCCGCTGCAAAGAGGTTTGGAGTGGACGTTGGAGTGCCAGGGATCCGGGCACACGCATCAACCTTGGCCGTACCATATCCCCCTCGAGAGCGGCGTTGAACGTTGGATCCAGTGTAGGGGATCCTCAGGGAAGCAGCCGCCAGCGGGTCAGCCTATTCTGCAGGTGGTCTGCCCAGCTTGCCGAGATCCCGGCAAAAGCTTCATCCCTCTCCAGATCTTGCAGCAACTGCCGACCCAGAGGTGCCAGACGGTACCGGTCGGTGATCCCCTGCCCATCCACTTCCCGTCGCAACAGCCCTACCTGAATCAGCCACATCAGCTCCTGATCCACCCGCATTTCCGATAACGGGCGTCGGCTGTAGCCCGCTTGAACGCCGGCCCAACCTGCAATCTTTGCCGGTGGGATCCCTTTTGTGCTCATGGCCTGCAGCAAGGGCAACCGAAAAGGGCTGCAAATCCAGGCACGCCAAGCCCTTCTGTACACTGACTCAGAGTCATGGAGCATGAGGGACAAGGGGAGTCCTTATGTTCTTATTCAATTCTGTCAATGGCCGTTGAGCAGCAGGCTTGTTACAATAAATTACGATATGTTGATCATCCTTGCCATTGTTGTCCTCCTGGGATTCTGGGCGCTGCGCTTGATGGAGCAGGCTTTTCAGAGTCAGGAGTTCTCACGCATGTTGGCAGGGACACTGGTGGCTGTGGCTGCCGGCGGCGTCTTGACCTGTTACTTTCTGATGAGCGATACCCTTCAGATGTTGTTTCATCTGCAAGCGCAGTCCCCCTCTTCCTACTCTCAAGATCTGCTCTCCGATTTGAGCTGGCTTGATCAGTAAATGGGCGGTCATGAGCTACACCAATGCAGTAGCTCCGCTAGCGAGGTTGTGACGCAGCTTTTATAGTCGTTTTAAGCCGGAATGAAACATTTCCATCTAGCTCCCCTCTCTTGAGCTCCCCTCTCTTGCTGGGGGTAGGGCGGCAGCGGAGAACGCTTAGGGAGTGTTTCAATCTAGTTTGAAATGGAAGGCCAAAGTATCTGGGGTTATGGCATCCTCCTGCATCCGCAAGGATGGAGTAGCAAGACCTGCCGCCCGCTTGCCAACAGTGAGCGGGAGAAATCCTGCAAGCTGTGAAAAAATCCGTTGACTTGAGCCGTGGGAAGAATGTCAATGGGCCAATTGGGTTGCCAGCCAGGCTCGGATGCTTCGGATCATTTGGTGGTTGGGGGCCAGTAGGTTCTGGTAGATCAACTGTCCAAAAGCATCGATGGGGCTGAACTCCTCCCCGACTTGGAAAGGATAGCTAAAACCCAGTGGAGTGAGGTGATCCCCCTCGAGATGCTGCCACTCGGTGTGGCCTTGATACTTGCGGCAAAGCTGTTGGTAGAGCAGAGGAATGTCGTCAATATCATCCTGTCGAAATTCTACGAGCAGGTTGTGTCTAACCGGATACTGCTCCTCAATTAAGCGGTTGGTTTCTGCTGGGGAAGGCTCGAACTCTAACCACAGATTCACAGGCGGCGAGGAGGATCCCATCCACATCCGCCACAGATCGGCAAGCTGTTGTTGAGGCCAAGCTTGGGCCAACAGCCGCAGCAATGGCAAAGCCCGATCTAGCCCGGCATTGCTGTAGGCCAGGAAAATATTGCCTCGCCGCTGGGATCCCAGAGAAGGAACGGCTAGACAAGAGAGGATCTGCAACTTACAGCCCAGGCTATGGCCCAAACCAAACAGGGGCAACTCCAGCAAACCCTTGCTTTGCAGGCTTCTGTGCAAAGATTGGGCTGCGTTGAGCGCCAGTTGGGCGTGATCGATATCGGTGGTGTAGGGGGTGGCAACAACGGCCATGCCCATACGGGCCAGTTCTTCCAGCAGGCGGCTGTAGAACACTTGCGGGGCAGCTCCCACAAAAGCTCCACCCAGAAAGTGAACGACGGCGCGGGGTTGAGGGGGCAGAAGGAACCAAGTATGCCCATCGGTTTGCCAAGTTGGTGCCATGGTGTTGCAACCTCGCCTGCGAGTTTGTTGAAGCTTTCCCCATAACCCAGCGCTCGGCAGATCCCACTTTGCCCACCTCACGCCGGTTCCCTGCGCTGGCCAGCCCCTGGAACTCATCCTAATGGACATCTTGCCCAGACATGGGGATCCCCAGTTAACTTCTGATGCAGCAGGCAAAACTCTGCCCCGCCTCAGACTGAGGTTCTAGCACCGAAGGGTAGTGCGCTACACTCGCCGAGATTGGGTTTTGAGTGTAGGATCCCTGCCCAAAAGTTGCTGCGGCTGCTATGACTAGGGCAGTGGGTGGTGAGGGATCGTGATGAAGACTTCACAGCTTGCAAAAGGATGCCTGCTGATCGATTGTCGGGGCTTTGATGAAAAGACGATAAACCTGTTTTTGGCACCTGGGCCCGATCCCTACCGGGAAACAGAGGAATTTCTCCTGGACTGCGAGATGCGGGCAGATGAGCTGCCCCGACATTTGCGGCGGGCCTTGCTGGAGTTTCAGTTGTATTCCAATTCGGAAGGGATCCTGCTGCTGCGGGGCTTGCCCGTGGATCCCGGACTAGACCATACCCGCACACCGGCTCTGGCGCAGCGCTCTGAGGAGAAAACCACTTTTGTCAGCGAACGCTGCTTGGCAATGATCGGCAGCCGCTTGGGGCATTTGGTCTCCTACATCCAAGAAAAAAACGGGGATTTGTTTCAAAACTTGGTGCCTACTCCCGACAGCGAAGAGGTGCAATCTTCCGAGGGATCCCGCACTCGGCTACAGTTTCACCGCGAGACGGTTTTTCATCCCCACTCACCGGAGTTTTTGCTGCTGTTTTGCCTGCGCCCCGACCATGATCGTGTGGCGGAAACCACCTACGCCAGCATCCGTCATGTCCTGCCTCTGCTAGGAGAGCGAGAGCGGGAGCTGCTGTTTGAACCCCTGTATCGCACCGGCATCGACTACTCCTTCGGCAACCGGCAAGCCCTGATCAATGGACCCATTTTGCCGGTGCTGTATGGCCGTCGAGAGGATCCCTTCTGGAACTACGACGAAGACCTGATGGTGGGGCTCACCCCCGAAGCCAGTCTGGCTCTAGAAGCCCTGAGGAAGGGAATCCACGCTGTCTACCAAGGCATCAAGCTGGAAACAGGGGATCTGCTCTGTATTGACAATCGCCGCACCGTTCACGGACGGACTGCCTTCTCTCCCCGCTACGATGGCTTCGACCGCTGGATCCAGCGCTCATTTGTGGTGCGGGATCTCGGCCTTTCGGCAGGGGATCGCCATCCCGGTGAGCGCATCATTCGTACCGCCTTCGCCACAGAGGGTGAGGCCCAAGCTGCCCTCAATGGGGGGCAGGTCTGTCTCAGAAGATCCTGAGAAGTTCGCAGACTTCAGCGCCATCCATAGCTCAAGTCCGTAAAAGTACTATTGGCGATTTCCCCGAAAGGGTTTGGATGAGTCGCCCCAGATTCTGATGTCAAAATACGTGATCCTCGCGATGGCTATCGCAGAGCGTTTCCAGCATTCTAGCCTTATGAGCCAAAGCCATCCATTCTTACTCACGATTGCGAGGTTAAGATGAGCATTCGCAAGATCATCGATGAAGTTCTACAATCTTCAGTTTTAACTCTACAGCAGGAGTCCAGCATTAACCAAATCCTCTGGGAAAGAAACTATGATCCATCTGATCTAGAGGCTCTGGATGAGTTGGTAGAAGCCATTTTGCGCCAAGAGGTAAGGGCTGCTTCCGATCCCTGTTAAGAAACCTAGCCTTGCTTGGAAACGGCGACAGATCTCGCTCAAAATTCACGCCCAAAATTCAAGGGCAAAGCGTTGGCGGGCAGCAGGAATGCTCGTAAGGTATTGAGGATCTCGGTTAAAACAGCAGCGTGCAAAAGCTGGTCAACAGCAAGGTCACCGCCGTCAGGAGCAGGCTAAAGCTCCAAAGCCGCAAAGCGGCAAGCAGCAGGATCCCGATCACCCAAATCAGCAGAGCATTCCAATAGGGTCGGTTGGGGGCTTTGGACACATTAATTTTCTGGAAGAAGGGCAGCAGGATGAAC
>NZ_JANSIO010000209.1:0-14332 GCF_047462195.1 Synechococcus sp. R3-13
GTTCAGCAGTGTTCAGCGTAAATGTATCAGATACGCTGAGACTTCACAAGACCCACAGCTTTTGGGAAAGCAAGATGGGGACGCTGGCCTAGCCGTCATGGGCGGGATCCGTATGAATTAGTACCCAACCGGATAGAAAAGAGGGGCTTTTTCGATTTCTGGCAAAGCCGTTGCCTGGTGGGCTGGATCCGGTTTAACTTGGCTGGGAGAGGCAATCGGCACCTCGATCATCCGATCCGGTACCAGCGGCACCATTTCGGAGCGGTCGGCGATTTCCCGCAGAGAATTGGCAATGGATTCTTGAGTCAGCAGAAACTGCCGTTCGTTGCGTTGCATCTGCTGCCACACCTGGTAACGCTGGCTCCACCGGCTTTGGGTATGCACAGTCCAACTGTAAAGGCTCAACACTGAAACGCCGGAGAGGATAGCCATCCCTGTGGAGATTTGCTTCCACCAGGCTAGGTGTTCTGCCCAAGCAAGATGCTGGCTGCGAGGATGGGCTGACTTCAACTTCAAATTCAAAGGTTGGGTGCGGCTGGCCTGAACTGTACCGGAGAGGGGTCGGCTCAGAGCAGAAGGCTGTCTGTGGCGACGAGGGCTTTTGGGACGATCAAGACCTGCGTTCAAAGGCTGGCTAACCATAGGGCTTAACCTCACACACACCAAGGGATCCAACGGTGCAGGACTGCCGGTTCCGCTTCACCCTAGTTCCCCGCATCCCCCAATAGCAACCCCCTTCTCCCGATTCCTGGTCTCGGCGGGCTAGCCGTCCGCTTCACAGTAGCCGATCTCTTGAGATTGGGAGAACTGACTGGTGCTACATCTGACTGCTGCGGGCAGCCACTCGCAGTTTGGCAGAGCGGGCCCGTGGATTACGTTGCCGTTCCAGTTCGGAAGAGGACAAGGGCCTGGGGGTGAGCACCTGCCAACGGGGATCCCTGCGGAAGGCCCATTTCACCAAGCGATCTTCAAGGCTATGGAAGCTGATCACGGCCAACCTGCCGCCGGGTTTCAACCAAGTGGGGGCTTGGGCCAGCAAGGTTTCTAAAGCCTCCAGTTCTCGGTTCACGGCAATGCGCAACGCCTGAAAGACCCGAGTGGCCGGGTGAATGCGGCCTCGCCGAGCTGCCGGAGGTACTGCCTGCCAAACCACCTGGGCCAACTGAGTGGTTGTGGCGAGGGGACGAGCCTGCTCGATGTGATGGGCGATGCGGCGGGCAAATCGCTCTTCGCCGTAACGGGTGAAAATCTCGATCAACTCTTCGACCGGGCGATGATTAACCCAATCGGCGGCAGTCTCCTGAGCTGTACTGGGATCCATGCGCATGTCCAGCGGCCCCTCCCCGCGAAAGCTAAATCCCCGCTCAGGACAGTCCAGTTGCGGCGAACTCACCCCCAAGTCGGCCACGATGCCATCGAAGGGGATCCCCTGCCCCTGCTCATCCCGAAAGCCATGCTGCTGCAGATCGAAATCGGCAAAATTGAGGTGCCACAGTTGGATGCGGCTGCCGGGGATCCCTTCTGCTGCAAAACGCGCTTGCGCCGCCTGCAGAGCCGCCGGATCCCGATCCAACCCCACCACTCGGGCAGCTCCCCCCCGCAGCAGCGCCAAGCTGTGTCCACCCCCTCCCAACGTCACATCCAAAAAAATACCGCCCCCCTGGGGTTGCAGGTAGGCCATCACCTCCTCGGTTAAAACAGAGTCGTGTTGATACACCTTGCCAAGCACGGTCTGCGGGGGTTCTATTTCTGCTGCTACAAAGTTCAGTATCTGCAAAAAAAAGGCCGAGGCCAGGCCCCGACCGAGGAATCCATGTTGTTAAGGTGATCCTCTGGGAAAAGAGGGGTGGCCGTCAAAAGACAGGCTGTCTTGGGATCCCTGGTAAGATCTCTGGGGCATGAGTCCGGGCCTGAGTAAGATGAGACTGCTGCCGCTTTTGCCCAGTCTGCCGTCAGGGTTGCTGTGTTGACTCACTCTTCTGCTACTGATATCTTGACCCTCTCGCCGGCCAAGGGCCTGCGCGGCCAAGTGAGCATCCCCGGCGACAAGTCCATTTCCCACCGCGCCCTGATGCTGGGATCCCTGGCCGAAGGAGAAACCACCATCCAAGGGCTGTTGCTGGGAGAGGATCCCCGCAGTACGGCAGCCTGCTTTCGGGCGCTGGGGGCAGATATTTCGGAGCTCAACAGCGAGTGTGTTCGCATTCGGGGAGTTGGCCTGGGCCGGCTGCAAGAACCGGCAGACGTGTTGGATGCCGGCAACTCCGGCACCACCTTGCGCCTGATGCTGGGGATCCTGGCTGGCCAAGCCGGGCGCTTTTTTGCCGTCACCGGGGATCGATCCCTGCGCTCGCGGCCCATGGGGCGGGTGGTAGAACCGCTGCGGCAGATGGGGGCCAGCATTTGGGGACGGGCCGGTGGGACGTTGGCACCTTTGGCCGTACAAGGGGGATCCCTCAAGGGCATTCACTACCGCTCCCCGGTGGCTTCAGCGCAGGTAAAATCCTGCCTCTTGCTGGCGGGTCTGCTGGCGGAAGGCACCACCCAAGTCACCGAGCCGGCTCTCTCTCGGGACCACTCGGAACGGATGTTGCGGGCCTTCGGGGCCAACATTCAGGTGGATCCGGAAACAAAAACCGTGGCCGTGGTGGGGGGATCCCGCCTGGTGGGCCAGAGAGTTCAGGTGCCGGGGGATATCAGCTCGGCAGCCTTTTGGCTGGTGGCCGCCTCCATTGTGCCCGAGAGCGAATTGCTGCTAAGGGATGTGGGCCTCAACCCCACCCGTACCGGTGCGCTGCAGGTGTTGCAGGAGATGGGGGCCGATATTCAAATTGAAAACTGCCGGGAAATGGCCGGTGAGCCCCTGGGAGATCTGCGGGTGCGTTCGGCCCGCTTGCGCGGCTGCACCATCGCCGGCGATCTCATCCCCACCCTGATCGACGAGATCCCGGTTTTGGCGGTGGCGGCGGCCTTTGCCGAGGGGATCACCGTGATTCGCGATGCCGCAGAGCTGCGGGTGAAAGAAAGCGACCGCCTGTCAGCCATGGCCCAAGAGTTGAGCCGCATGGGAGCCCAGGTCGCCGAATATCCCGATGGCCTGGAAATCAAAGGAGGGATCCCCCTTCATGGAGCTGAGGTCGATAGCCACGAGGATCACCGCATCGCCATGAGTCTGATGGTGGCAGCCCTGGGAGCGCAGGGATCCACCCTCCTCAGGGGAGCCGACTGTGCCCGCATCTCCTACCCCGACTTCATTCCCACCCTGCAACGATTGACAGCTTCTTCCCTCGAGTCTTGAGAGGATCTTGTGGGGAGCGAAGATCTATGGTCAATTCAGTTGATGATGAGACGGTATTAAAGTAAGATGGCATGAAGGCAGACTCAGGAGAAAGCTCCATGGGCTACAGCTTAGACCTGAGAGAAAGAGTCGTAGGGTATGTCCAGGAAGGGGGCAGCCCCACCACAGCCGCACAGATTTACAAAGTCAGTCGCGCAACGGTTTATCGCTGGCTGAATCGAGAGGATCTTAGGCCGACAAAAGTCAAGACCCGGAAACGCAAGATAGACTTGGCCGCCCTGCAGCAAGATGTGGACCAGTACCCAGAAGCTCGACTGAAGGAGAGAGCCCAGAGGTTCGGCGTCCAACCCAGTGCTATTTACTATGCTCTCAGGAAGCTGCAAATAACACGAAAAAAAAGAGTTAGGGTATCGAGAGCGGGATCGAGAAGAGAGAATTCAGCACTCCAGGGTCTTGAGGGGATGGGTTCAGAAGTACGGGAGTGAGAGCGTGGTTCCGTTGGTGAAGGGATAAGACCTACGGCCCGCTTTCGCGAACAGAGCTGTTGCACTGGCCAGTGTCTTGTTGCTATTTGAATTGACCACATCCCCATCTCTAACTTTGTCGCCCTTGTTCTTGTGTCAACCCATCCCAGCCCGCCCGGCCCTATCGCTATTGAACATCTCTGCTTCCGGGTTCCTCCCGGTGGGGTAGCAGCCTTTCTTCAGCAAGACGAGCAGGTTTGGGGATCTGCCCTTCGCCGACATCCGGGTTTTCTGGGCAAAGAAGTTTGGCTGGATCAGCAGGATCCTGAACTTGTCCACCTCATCCTCCGCTGGGCCAGCCGCGCTGATTGGAAAGCCTTTTCCCCCGAGCAAGTGGAGGCGTTGGATCGGCAGATGCGGCCTTTTTATGTGCGCTTGGAACAGGCCAAAGAATACCAGCTCTGGCAGCCCGGCCCTTCTGCAGGGACAGGAAAGCAGGATTAAGGGATCCCTTCAGTCTCAAAACCTACCTCAGAGCCCACCGAGTCAGCCCTGGGGGATCCTGCCACCCGCTCCTGCTCCACCAGCTCCCGCAAACTGGGCATGGTCACGGCCAAAGCTCCTTCTCGCCGCTGCAGCCCCGCTTCAAAACTCTCAGGGGTGACAATGCCGCCGGAAATGAGCATCTTAAAAGCATCTTCCACCGGCATGAACACTTCCACCACCTGGTCTTCCGGCACAATGGCGTACCAGCCCGTCGTTGGGTTGGGGGTGGTGGGCACAAACAGGCCAAGGGAGCGCTGCGGCCCATCGGGCCGAATGGGAGTTTGAATGGTGCCCGTCACAAAGGCCAGCGCCCAAGCTCCTGGTCGGGGATATTCCACCAGCACCACCCGCCGAAAGCGCTGATTGTTGGGGGCAAACAAAACACTGACCAATTGCTTCAAGGTCTTGTACACCAGCCCCGCCACCGGAATCGCATGGAGCAACTGTTCGCTGAGATTGAGCAGCCACTGGCCGACAATGTTGCGGGCCATGAAGCCAATCAACAGGATGAGCACAATCGGCGTCAACAGGCCCACCGCCAGATCGATGAGGTTGATCAAGATCGGGTGCAAACCCTGGATGGGATTGAACTGCTTCGGAATGCTGGTCAGAAAGCCAATGCTCCAGGTGGCCACCTCCACCGTCAGCCAAATGGTAGTTGCCAGAGGGATCACCACCAGCAACCCCGCCACGAAGTAGTTCTTCAGATGCTGTTTCCATTGAGAAACCATGGTGAGGTCGTTCCGTCAAGTCAACCGAGTGGATGCACCGAACCTTTGCAAGTGGAGCTTGCAGATGGCAATCATGATACCTGCCTTCTGCATTGCCCTCATGGGGGGCAGCCGCAACTTGCTCGAAAAAGAAACCGGGCTGCCAAAAAGCGCAGAGCCCCAAACTTTCACGAGGCCGATAATGCTATCTTAGGTCGATATAAAATTTTGTAAAGGCAGGGATCCCGTCCCGAGGCGTTGTGGCCAAGCCCCTGGATGGTTTGTGTTTCTGCTGGGTGTTGCGTGGGAGGCCCTATGTCAGAGTCAGATTGGCTAGAGCATACCTGTCAGGTGGAGGTGCCTGTTCCCATTGAGCAGGTATGGGATTTGTGGGCCAACCTCACCCTCATGCCCCGTTGGATGAAGTGGATCCGCTCGGTGGAATTGCTGGATCAGGAGCTGTCCCGGTGGACACTGGATACCCGCGGCCTCACCTTCAGTTGGATCTCCCGCACCCACACGGTGGTGAAACACCAACACATCGGCTGGAGTTCGGTGGAGGGGCTGCCCAACCGGGGCGCGCTGCGCTTTTACGACCGCAAAGGCAGTACCATTGTGAAGCTGTCGGTGGCCTACAAGCTCCCGGGGATCCTCGGCAAAATCTTGGATGGCCTGTTTGTGGGCAAAGTGGTGGAGAGCACCATCCAGGCAGATCTGGAGCGCTTCAAAGCCTATGCCCTAGAGCAGGCGGGGCCAGCCGCCGACAATGCCTCGGCCAGCTAGTCTCCGTTCGTCAGGCCCAAGTGTTTTGCTGAACTCCCCCTTCCTTGCCAACCCTCACTGCTGCAAAGGTCTTCTTCATGCCCGATCCCTCTCCTGAGCCTGTCATTGCCCTCTCTCGTCAGCCGGTGGACAACCGCAACATTCGCTTCTCTCTGGAGCGGGGCGAGCTGGATCTGGATCAACTTCTCCTGCTGTTGAACCGCAATGCCTTTTGGGCGCAGAATCGCCGGCGGCAGGAGATGGAGCGGGCCGTTGCCCACAGCCATCCGGTGGTCAGCGCCTGGGATGGGGAGCGCCTGATTGGCTTTGGCCGCGCCACTTCCGATGGGGTTTACCGGGCCGTCCTCTGGGATATCGTGGTTGATCACGATTACCGACGTCAGGGCATTGGCCGCAAGTTGGTGGAAACCCTGATCAGCCATCCCCACCTGCAGTCGGTGGAGCGCATCTACCTGTTCACAACCCATCAGCGTGGCTTTTACGAGCGAATCGGCTTTGTGGAAAATCCCAGCACCACCTTGGTTTTACACGGGCGCCCTCTGGAGTTTTTGATCCCGGCTGCCGAGCAGGAGCAGGGGATCCCAGGGAAATGAGGCAGGTGAGTGTATCTCGAACAACAGTGGGTTGGTTCGGCCTCGGCAGGAGAACGCGCTAGCCTGAAAAGCAAAAAAAGGTGAGAGGGTGTACCTATGGCCAATCGCCTCGCCACAAGTTCCAGCCTTTATTTGCGCAAGCACGCCGAGAACCCGGTGGATTGGTGGCCTTGGATCCCCGAGGCTCTGGAGAAAGCGCGGGCCGAGGATAGGCCGATTTTTCTGTCCATCGGCTATTCCAGTTGCCACTGGTGTACGGTCATGGAGGGCGAGGCTTTTTCCAACCCGGAGATCGCCGCTTTCCTCAATGCCCATTTTTTGCCCATCAAGGTGGATCGCGAGGAGCGGCCCGATCTCGACAGCATCTACATGCAGGCGTTGCAGCTTATGAGCGGGCAGGGGGGGTGGCCCCTCAATGTTTTCCTCACGCCCGATGACCTGGTGCCCTTTTATGCTGGCACCTATTTTCCTGTAGAGCCCCGCTTTGGCCGCCCGGGGTTTCTGGCCTTGCTGCAGCGCATCCTGCAGTTTTACCGGCAGGAAAAGGAAAAAATAGAGGAGATGAAAGGCCAGATTTTGACGGCTCTGACCACCCTCAGCGACTTAGTGCCGGAAGACCACATTCCCGCCGACCTGCTGCGCTCTGGGATCCCCAAGATCCAGCCTTTGCTCTCCAATGCCGGGGCGGTGCAGCAATTTCCCATGATGCCCTACGCTCAGTTGGTATTGCGTTCGGCCCGCTTCGACCCACCAGAAGGGATCCCCGGCTCCATGAGCGCTCTGGAACGGGCCAAAGAGCGGGGCATGGCCTTGGTGTTGGGAGGGATCTTCGACCATGTGGCCGGCGGCTTTCACCGCTACACCGTGGATCCCACCTGGACGGTGCCCCACTTTGAAAAGATGCTCTACGACAACGGGCAGATCCTAGAGTTTCTCTCCGATCTGTGGGCGCACGGTATCCAAGATCCGGCCATCGAGCGGGCGGTGCGGCTGACGGTGGAGTGGGTGGCGCGAGAGATGACCGCCCCTGCCGGGTATTTCTACGCCGCTCAAGATGCCGACAGCTTTGCCCGGGCAGAGGATCGAGAGCCAGAGGAGGGAGAGTTCTACGTCTGGCGCTGGCAGGAGCTGCAGGATCTCTTGGGGGAAGAAACCTTCCGCGCCTTGCAGCAGGCGTTTGACCTGTCTCCGGGGGGCAATTTCCCTGATCGGCCCGGCTGCATCGTCTTGCAGCGCCAACAGGGAGGAGCGTTGCCGCCAGAAGTTGAAGCCGCCTTGACCACCCATCTGTTTCAGGCACGCTATGGCTCTGCGGATCGACGAGTTCCCTTCCCTCCGGCAGTGGATGCCCAGTCGGCCCGTCTGCAATCCTGGCCAGGGCGAATCCCACCTGTCACCGACACCAAGATGATCGTCTCTTGGAACGCCTTGATGATCTCCGGCCTGGCGCGGGCCTATCAAGTGTTCGGCAACGCAGACTATCTGCAATTCGCTCTGCGGGCTGCCCAATTCATCCTCAGCCAGCAGCGCCACCCTGAGACCGGATCCCTGTTGCGCCTGAACTACGATGGCACAGCTCAGGTGCCCGCCAAATCGGAAGATTACGCCCTGCTGATCAAGGCCCTGTTGGACTTGCAGCAAGCCTGCCTGCCCCTGGTGGGGGATCCCACCCCTCAAGACTGGTTGCAGGCTGCCCTCCAGCTCCAGCAGGAGATGGATGCGCAACTGTGGGATCCGGCCAGGGGGGGATACTTTGTCAGCGATGCCCAGAGTGCCCCTGAGCTGTTGGTGCGAGAGAAGGAGTTCCAGGACAACGCTACCCCTGCAGCCAATGGGGTGGCCATTGCCAACCTGGTGCGCCTTGCCGCCCTCACTGGAGATCTGGACTACCTGGAGCGGGCAGAGCAGGCCTTGAAAACCTTTGCCCACATCATGAGCACCCAGCCGCGCACCTGCCCCAGCCTTTTTGCCGGACTGGATTGGTATAGCAATTGGGTGAAAGTCACCCTGGAGGCCGATTCCATTCCCGCCTTTCAGCAACGATCTTGGCCCACCACCGTCTTTGCTCTCCCCACCGAGACCGAACCTCTGCCGGAAGGAGCTCTAGGGCTGGTGTGCTGGGGCAACAAATGCCTGGCCCCTGCCAGTTCTCTCGAGCAAATCCAGTCGCAAATCGGCAAAGGCCAAAATCGAGCTTACTGACCTTTGCCCAACTTTTGCTCAGGGCAGCAGGGATCCCTTTGCCAAGGTTACTGCTGGGGCTCCGCAGGCTTTTCCACCCCAAAAAACTCAATGCGGTAACTTTGGATGCGGGTGCCCGTTTGTTGCTCCACTTGGGCCAGCAGTTCAGGCGGCAGCTCCACGTCCACATCCAAGATGCGGTTGCTATCCAGACAGTTCACGTGGCTGTGGGGATGGGTGCGGTTGCCGTAGCGGCGCCCATCGGCACGATCCAAGCACTCGACAATGTTGTGGCTGGCCAAAGCTTCCAGGTTTTGATAAACGGACGTGTGGCCAATCGGTTTGCCCTGCTGATTTAGGCGATCGTAAATCTCGCGGGCGGAGAGGTGCTCGCCACACTGCCACAGCAGCTCCAGGATATAACGGCGCTGTCGGCTCAAACGCAGATTGCACTCCCGGCACCGTTCCAAAGCAGCTTCCAAAGAATCCAAGGGGCGAGGCATGGAAAACCTCAAGTCATACCGAGTCTGAGATAGGTAGTTGCTCATCTCTACCAAGGTAGCATTTGTGCGTCAACAGTTGTTCAAAAAACACCCCGAACTCTACAAGAGCTGCCGCGCATAGCCATCTTCGAGCCGAGTCCAGGCCGTGCGCAGATGGAAGAGCCCAACATCAGCCTTTTGATTTTCTACAATACCGCTGGAGTGTTGGGGGCAAAGATCATGCAGCGGCGCAAGGTAATTCTGGGTTTGTTGGGGTTGGCCAGCAGCAGTGGATTGGCAGGAGCCTATTGGGCCAGTCGGCAGCAGCCCTCTCATCTAGCCCCAGGGATCGGATCCCCTAGAGCCGCTCTCCCCTCTCCTACCCCCCAGCCCACCCCCACCGTCGTCCCCCATCCAGATGCCCCCCATGGCCTCTACATCCCCCCCCGCCGAGATCTGCGCCTCTTGGTCATCAGTGACATGAACGGCATCTACGGCTCGGTGGAATACGACCCAGAGGTGGATCGGGGCATCGGCCTCATCCCCTATCTTCAGCCGGATATTGTTTTGGGAGGAGGAGATATGGTGGCCGGTCAGGATCCCCGCCTGTCGGAGGAGCGCATTCGCGCCATGTGGGCAGCCTTCGACCGGCATGTGGCTGGCCCAATCCGTGCGGCCAAACTTCCCTACGGCTTTACCTTGGGCAATCACGATGCTTCCTGTGCCCGCACCACGCGGGGCGGCTTTCTCTTTCAAAAAGAACGGGATCTGGCCCGCGAGTTTTGGAACGATCCGGCCCACGACCCAGGTTTGAACTTTGTGGATCGGGGGGACTTTCCCTTCTACTACACCTTTGAAAAAGACGATGTGTTTTACCTAGTCTGGGATGCCACCTGCAATTACATCCCGCCCGAACAAATGGCCTGGGCGGAAGCGGCTCTGGCCAGCGAACGGGCTCAGAAGGCCAAGTTGCGCATCGTCATCGGCCACCTACCCCTCTATGCCATTACCGTTGGGCGCGACGATCCGGGAGAAGTGCTGCTGGAGGCGGATGCCAAACGGGCTCTGCTGGAGAAGTACCGCGTCCACACCTACATCAGCGGCCACGACCACGGCTACTACCCTGGCCACAAAGGGCAACTGCAACTGCTTCACTGCGGCATTCTCGGCTCTGGCCCTCGTCCCCTCTTGGGCAGCCCTCTGCCCCCCCGCAAGACCCTCACCCTTATCGACGTGGATTTCGAGAGCCCAGATGTTACCTATTACACTACCTATCACATGCGGGATCTGAGCGTGATCGACCAAGCAGAGCTGCCCCGTTTCATCACTGGGCACAATGGCTTGGTGCTGCGCCGCGACGTCAATTGGGACAACCTCACCCCCCAAGAAATCGCCACCTGCCAAGCTCGTATTGGATCCCTGTGTCGGGATTAACGTCTCCGTCTTGGCAAAAGATTGATGAGCCGTTTGTAGATGCTCTCGCGAGGGTTCTGCACACTTCGCGAGCAGCCCAGGCTTTTCAACAGATGATTCAAAGCAGCTTTTTCCAGCAACACCAGCCATAGCCGGTGCAACTGTGTCTCTCGCATAACGGATCCCAGTGATTGATTTCAGCGAAACTGTGGAGAGCTTGTGAAGGCAGCAACAAGAAACGTTAAAGAGAACACAAAGTTGGCAACGGAATGTTGGCAGTGTTATCTTCAAGCGCGGTTGACCTACCGTCGCTGAGCCGGTTGACTGTTGCGCCTTTTCCCTGCCGTCCAACTGATCGACAACTGGAGCGCAAAACTCCTGCTACCCTGGTTGAATGATGGTTTCGTTCCTGGATGAGGTAGAGGGGAATTTGACAGATGAGCAGGTGCGGGCGGGGTTCCACGCTCTCTCCGACCCGATTCGCCTGCGCGTGCTGCAACTGCTGCAGGGGCGTGAGTTGTGTGTTTGTGATCTCTGCGAGGAGCTGAAGGTGAGCCAATCCAAGCTCTCGTTTCACCTAAAAACCCTGCGGGATGCGAAATTGGTCAATGCTCGCCAGCAGGGCCGCTGGATTTACTACAGCCTCAACCCACCCGGTTTTCAGCTCCTGCAGCATTTTTTGGATAGATTGGGGCAAGCTGGCCCTGTCAAGGCCGCAGTTCCCTGTGTGGAAGACCTCTAAGGCGCGCAGGGATCCCAAAATGTCCCTAGAAAAACTGTCGGATCCCGCCCTTGTACATTCCGAAGACGGGCTTGCTGCAACACAAGAAATTACAGATGTGAATGGTGTTCCCTGCTGGCAACCCCAGGGATCCCGGCGGGTCAACAAGGCCTCCGGCCCGCTGGCGCGAACGGAGAAAATGAGGATCCCATCTCCTAAAATCCATCAAAGTTCCCTGACACCAGCTCCCCTGTTGCTTAGTTAGGATTGATACAAGAGAGGTGGGAACAACATGATACGTGAACAGCGAGAAGAGTTGGAACGCATCCACCGAGCACACCTGTGGAATCGCCTCAAGGAGCGGGTGAAACGCGCCCAGTTGAATCCATCTCTGCTGGCTTTGCTGGCACGAGAGGCTTTTGAGTTGGGCTTCCCCCTTCCCTCTTTATCTGACCAACCCCAGGTCAATTCCCCTGCTGAGCAGCCCCAAGATGGAAGTCATCATCGCCGCACAAGGCCTCCGGCCCGCTGGCGCGAACGGTGAGTCCACCCTCTCTTCTGGCCGAGAAAGCGGGCAGCCACGATCATAGGAGAATTTCTCTCCAGGGACTCTCAGAACAGCTAGTCTAGGCAATGATTTTGAATAAAATCAGAGCCCATGATGAACACCACCGAAGCCCTTGAGATTCTCAACCTTCCGCCCGATGCAACCGAGCGGCAGATCCGGGGGCGACTGTTTCAGGAATACCAAACCCTCAGTACTGCCCTCGCAGAACTGGAGGACGAGCGACAAAGACCCTTGCTAGAGGCGCAACTGGCGCGGCTGAATGAGGCGCGGGATGTATTGCTTAGCGGGGGATCCCAGGCTGAGAAGGGTTTGTCTTGGGTCAGCCCAGAGGACTTGCCCCCCCAGGTGATTGTGCTGCTTTACCAAGCCAATGGGCAGGAGGGAATCTGCACGCGCCAGGTTGGGGGTCAAGATATCGTCATTGCTTTCGAGAGCTCGTTTGCGGCAAGAAAATATGCGCAGCGGTTGGCTCAACAGGGACTGCCCAAGCCCGTGGCAGAACGCTTTGACACGCAGGAGATCGTCGATTTTTGCCGCAGCGGAGGGTATGGGCTGATGGTGGTTCCGGCCAGCGAAACGCTGGAGCCTCTACAAGAAAGCACGGAAGCTGCCCGTGATTGGCAGGGCAGGTCTTGATGCCGTTTGGCCTCGATCCACTTGCGTTAAGGGTGCCCTCGATGATTAGTGTGGAACCGATCTCTGTGGACGAGTTTCGCCAGCTCATGGCCGCCGATCTGGACGCTTGCTGCGAGGCCTTTGATTTGCGGGCGGAGTACCTGCGTCTGCAGCAACAGCGGCTACGCTCCTGGGGCATGCTGGCCTTTGGTTTGATAGCAATAGCCTTGGTCATCTTCTTGGGGATGCGGGATCCCGGCTCTTGGGTGTCCTATGCCGCAGCTACCGGGATCCTACTGCTGCTCCTGTTGGGGATCCTGAGAGTCAGCCTGCGCTTGGGAAAAAGCCTGCATCGCATCCGGCAGCGTTGGCAGGAGGCCCACCTGCTCAACAGCACCCCTGAGATGATGAAGTTTGCCACCGATCTGGCCCGCAAGGTAAAAGACTACAACCACTGGGTCAACGAGCTCCAACAATCCCTGCAGGGGGGGCAGCATTGGCGAGATTTTCGGCAACTCAGTGAGGCTGAGCAAAAGTACATCCAATCGCTGTTTTTACAAGTGCGGGCCCAACTGGTGATGGCCCTACAGGTGTGCCGAGCTTTGATCGAGGATCCACAAGCCTCTGTGGCTCAGTATCTCAACCAAATGGTTGCCCGGGATCAGCAACTGCTGGAGCAGTTTACCGCCAAAAACTTGACTGGCAACCGCTACGCAACCCTGGCTCGTGAGCTGTCCGGCCTGGAGGCAGATCTACAAGCTCAGCTCAGAACCTTGGGCTCTCGATGATACCCTGTTGGAGGTGTCCAGCAGCGTACTCATGGGCAGTAGAGGCACTCGAAAATTGTACGGCCTGTTGCTTGCCGGCGGACTGGGCTTGCTGGGATGCGGGGATCCGAATGTACCTCTGACCCAACCGCCCCCCGATGCTTTTCGGGTTAGCACCCCACGGCCACCGCGCCTGGATCTCTATCCCACCCCATCACCAACACCAACTCCTACCCCGACACCACCCCCCAGCTTGCTGGAGCTCACAGCCCGTTGGTTGGGGATCCCTTGGCCACCCCAAGAGACCAGCCTGGTGAGATTGAGCGCCCGTTTCCTGGAGATCCCCCTACCTCCCAAGCCCCGCCGCTCCGCCAGCCCCTCACCTCAGCCTTCCCCCAGTTCGGAAAGAGAAGAGAGAAAGCAGCAAGGCCGCGAAACCTAGTCCGCACCCCTGGCCTCTGGAGATCTAGGCGCCCGCAGTCACCGGCTCCGTTTCTCGAACGCGCAGCTTTTCACAGGGGATGGTGTCTGCCAGAATGGAGCTGGCCATCATGCCCGTGTGAATCTCCAGTTTGGCTCCGGGCACCGCCTCAAACAGCAGCCGCTGGCCTGGAAAGACCACCCGCTCAAAGTACCAGTTTTCGATATTCGTGATGCGAACCACCTGAATGGAGCTGGTCGCATTGATGTAGCTACAGGTTATTCGCTCTGCTCGTTTTTTATCGGGGATTGCATCGAGTGTTTGCATAATTCAGATTACCAGCCCACGTTGCTCAGCCTACCATCTACCCTAACACCGTCTGGGGATCACTGCGGTAGTCTGCGATACGGCGATCCCAACTGGCAGAAATCAATCCTGGAAAAACATAGTCATTCATAGTCATTCCAAACTAGATTGAAACACTTCCCAAGCGTTCCGCGCCGCTTACAGAGGGAGTCATCCTTCACCCCCAGCCCCTCTCCTTTGGGAGAGGAGAGTTAGGAAGCAATGCCACGGAAAGGTCTCATTCCTGTTTAAAATGACTGTAACTTCTGTATCTTACCTTACCGTTTCGATGTCCAGAAGGGTTCTGCAATTCGAGGAAGATTTGAATTAGGATTTTTCCCCAATATGGGACAATTTCTCATAGAAAATCTCCACAGAGTAGTAGTCAGGATTACAATTTTCCGTTCCCTTGGAGTTTGGGGATC
>NZ_JANSIO010000210.1:0-6071 GCF_047462195.1 Synechococcus sp. R3-13
CCGCTTTAGCGGTCGGAGTCGGGTAGTTTACGGATGCATAAGTCTATTCAGAAAGCTCCAGAAACGCTCCCATGCGGCGAAACTTTTGGTAGCGCTCCTCGCGCAATTCTCGCCCGCTCAGGCTAGAAAGTTCCTTGAGATGCCTGAGAAGAGCCTCTTTGAGGGTTTGAGCAGCTTCCAAGGGCGCGCGGTGGGCGCCGCCAACCGGCTCTGGCAGGATCTCGTCGATCACCTCCAGTTGCAGCAGGTCTTGGGCGGTAATGCGCAGGGCTGCCGCCGCTTGGGGAGCCTTCTTGGCATCCTTCCAGAGAATAGCCGCGCAGCCTTCCGGCGAGATCACGGAGTAGACGGCGTGCTCAAACATCAAGATGCGGTTGCCCACCCCAATGGCCAAGGCTCCGCCCGATCCCCCTTCGCCGATGACGGTGCAGATGATGGGGATCTCCAGCCGAAAGAGGGTTTGTAAGTTGGTGGCAATGGCCTCTCCTTGGCCCTCGGCTTCCGCCTTGACGCCTGGGTAAGCCCCCGGCGTGTCGATGAAGGTGAGCAGGGGCAGGCCGAAGCGGTGGGCATGTTCCATTAGCCGCAGGGCTTTGCGGTAGCCGGCGGGATTGGGCATCCCAAAGTTGCGGTGGATGTTGTCTTTGGTGTCGCGGCCCTTTTGGTGGCCGAGGATCATCACCGGCTGATCCCCCAGCTTGGCCAACCCGCCCACAATGGCCGGATCGTCTTGGCCGTGGCGATCCCCGTGCAGCTCAAACCAGTCGTCGCAGATGGTCTGTACGTAATCCAGGGTGGTGGGGCGGCGGGGGTGACGGGCCACCTGGAGCCGTTCTACTGGCGTGAGCTGGCTGAAGATCTCGCGGCGCAGCTCTTCGGCTTTGGCTTCCAATTGGCGAATCTGCTCAGAAGCATCGATGTCGTTTTCTTCTGCCAAGGCCCGAATTTCTTGAATTCGTTGCTCCAGGGCGGCAACAGGCTGCTCAAACTCCAGCAGCAGGCGGTCGGTGGACTTGGTCATGACCGGTTGGCTAAACTTCGGGGGCGTGCTGTGCCTGGCAAAGGCTGCACAGATTTGGGGATGGGACTTTGATCTTCTCACATGTGGATCCCGTAGGCTAGAGGGAGCAATCCCCCTACTGCCCAAGAGGGATCCCTTGTCTGCTTCTGTCTCTTCTCCCCCTTCACCCCTTCCCCCCTGGCTGCGCTGGGGGGTGGTGGGATCCGTCGTCTTGGCTATCGGGGTGGGAGCCTTTTGGCAATACGGGCGGCCTGAGCGACAAATCCGGGCCCACACCCAGAGATTGCTGCGGGCGGTGGAGCAGCGCAACTGGGATCAGGTGGAGATGCTGGTCTCTGAGGCCTATAGCGATGGTTGGGGCCTGAACAAGCAGCGGGCGCTGGCCTACAGCCGCGAGATCTTCGGCCAATTTTTTCGCTTGCGCCTCCAACCCCAAGCGCTGCAGGTGCAGCTCGGCCCAGGGGATCCCAGTCGCCAAGGACGGGCCACCCTCTGGTTTGTTATCGAGGGCTCCGGCGGCCCCTTGGCCAACCTGACGCGAGATCAGGTGAATGCGCTGGAGCAACCCTTCCAATTGAATTGGCAGCGACGGGGTGGGGATCCCTTTCGCTGGGAGCTAACCCGCGTGGAGAATCCAGAGCTGCAACTGCCCCTTCTCCCTTCTCAAGAACAGGCAGGCCAGAGATGAGGGTCGAACACCAACAGGGGGAGCTGACCTTCAACTGGCGGGATCCACTGCACAATACCCCTTTGGCGGGCCTGAGCTGCATAGCGGCTGGGGAGAGGCTGCAACTGGGAAGAGGGCAGACGGCGCAGGAGGGGCTGAGTGGGAATGGGCAGAGCCCCTGTTTCTGGGTTGTCGATCTGGTCGGACAATCCGTCCTCAGAACTGCCTGGCTGCAACAGAATAACCCCTTCCGGTTGAAAAGGGATCCCTCGGCCCAGCAACAAACGACCGGTATCCAAAAGCTGGGGGCCGCCCTCCTGAGCAAGCTGAAACTCTGCCCAGCTAAAAACTCGCCGCGCCCGATCAACAGGGAGGCCGAAGCAGTAGGAGCCCAGTTGGAAAGTAATCAAGGTCTGCCGGTTTCTCAGTTGTTCTTGCCGAGCCAGACGACGCAGGCGCAGAGGGGAAAGCAGGGGCATGGACTACCTCGCCATCAAAACGCCGGTGGAAGGTGCCGAAGAGGCTGGTTGCAGCAGTTGCCGCAGCTTTTGGATCAGCTCCTGTTCCTGGAAGGGCTTGGAGAGGTAGGCGCTGGCTCCCAGCCGCTGGGCCAGTTGGCGGTGTTTCTCGCCACTGCGGGAGGTGAGCATGACCACGGGAAGCTGGTCATACAGGGGGTGGGCACGAATCTGGGCCAGCAAGCCAAAGCCATCCAGCCGCGGCATTTCAATGTCGGTAATCACCGCTCGGATGGGAATTCCTCTCTGCAAGTGCTCGAGGGCCTCTTGTCCGTCGCGAGCCTGTTCAACCCGGAACCCTGCTCTTTCTAGGGTCATGGCCAAGAAGCGGCGCACGTTGACCGAATCTTCCACCACCAGCAGGGTGGGCTGGGCGGCAAACCTGGGCTGGGGAAGGGGATCCCTTGCCGACTGACAGGGCTGATCCCGCTGGGCGAGCAGCCAGCTCAAGAGGGCAGGCGGATCCACGAAAAGAGCGATTCGCCCATCGGCCAAAACCGTACAGCCGGAGAATCCCGACGGCAGAGGCAGACCTCCCTCCACCGGGCGCAGAGTTACCTCTTGCTCCCGCCAAAAGCGATCCACCAACAGGCCATAGGGCCGGTTGTCTTCTACCACCAGCAGCACCACAGGTCGGTCGAGAAGGGGGGTCTCGTCAATTTCCCGGCGAGGCTGCCAGCGCGCGAAGCGAAACCAGTGGCCCACAGGAATTAAAGGGATCTGCTCCCCTTCCCAGAGAAAGGAATCGGCAGGCAACTGCGGGGGGATAAGCAATTCTTCCACTGCGTTGGCCGGAAAAGCCAACATCAACCCCTGGCATTCTGTCAGCAGCACGCGGGTGACGCTCAAAGAAACGGGCAGAGTGAGGGTAAACAGCGTGCCCCGTCCCGGCCAAGATTCCACCTGCACCTGGCCGCCAATTCGTTGCAGGTTGGTGCGTACCACGTCTAGACCCACTCCCCGTCCAGATAGCTCGCTGACTCGCTCGGCGGTGCTGAAGCCCGGCTGGAAGATCAACTCCAGCAGCTCCTGGGAGCTGGCCTCAGCCAGGTCGGCAGCGGAAAACCCTATCTGCAAGGCGCGGGCCCGGATTTTATCCAGACAGATCCCTGCCCCATCGTCTCGCACCGTGATCAGAGTGCGGTTGCCCCGTTGGCTGGCGGCAATTTCGATGAGGCCCTTGGCCGGCTTGCCCTGGGCCAGGCGGGTGTCTGGAGCCTCGATGCCGTGGTCAAAGGCGTTGCGCACCAAGTGCAACAAGGGATCCGCCAAGGCCTCCAAAATCGAGCGCTCGATTAGGGTGGATCCCCCCAAGACCCGCAGCTCCACGGGCTTGCCATGGGCTAAGCTCAGCTCCCGCAGCGCTCTGGGGAAGCGATCCGTCAAATCCGATAGAGGCTGCATGCGCACCTGGTCGAGACGGGTTTGCATTTGCCTGGAGAGGCGGCTGAGCTGGCGGGCGCTGCCTTCGGTCTCCTGCAGGGTGGTGTCGATATCGTGGGTTACCTCATCAATTTGCACAACGGTTTCCATCACCTCTTGGGTCAGCAGGTGCATCTCTCCATAGCGATCCATCTCCAAGAGGTCAAAGGTATCGGCCAAGGTCAGGCCGGGATCCCCTTCTTTTTTCAAGAGCACAGAAGCAGGCACGGTGGCAGCGACGCGGTCGTAGCTGCTGCGCAGGCGGCTGTTGGTTTCTTCTAGAGTGCGAACCCGCCGTTTGAACAAGCTGACCAGCTCCCGCAGCCGTTGCAGGCGACTGTTTAAGCGGTTGCGCTCCCCTATGAGCTCTCCCAACAGCTCCCCCAACTGTTCCAGAGGGCGAGCCGGCACCCGTAGCATCTCGGCAGCGCTTTTGGCCCCGGCTGGAATCGAATCCGGCAGCTCGGTGGCTCCTGCCATTGCAGGGGGAGGGGCTTCTGGCGGGGGGGAAACTGGAGGCTCTGCCGGATCCCAGGAGCTGGGGAGAAGAGCGACCTGACCGACCAGCACCAGGGCCTGCGAGCGTCGCCAAGCTTGTAAAGCCGCCTGAGCAACGGGCAACACCTGCTCCTTGGCATTTGGCGGCAGCGTCTCCAGAGCTTGGACTACTGAGCCGCACAGGGTGGCAAAGGCAGGCAGATCCAACATTTCCCCCAGCGCCCCCAGCTCTTGGGCAGCAATGAGAAACTCCTCCCGCAAACAGGGCTGCTCGGGGTGGGCCAGCACACCTTCCAACCGCTGCAGACAGGCCTCCACCTCGGTTGCAAACAGCAGCACCCGCATATCGCCCCCGGCCTCTGCTGCCAGGACTTGGACGTTGTCCTCAGGCTGCAACTCTCCCAACTGCTCTCGCAATTGATCGAAAAGAGGCTGCACCCGCTCTGCCAGCCAAGATTCGTCCAAAAGCCGCTGCTGGCGGTGCTGCTGGGCTATTTGGCGCATGCAATCCAACGCCGCCAAGAGGTTGCGCTCCACTGCGGGGTCGGCTTTTTGGGGATCCACCTGCAAGATCTTGAAACCATCTTCCAGGCGATGGGCCAAGTCGCTAAGCACCGGAAAGCCCATCATGGCCGCCCCGCCCTTGATGGAATGAGCAGCCCGCAGCAAGCGATCCAAACGGGGGCGATCCAAACTCTGGGATCCCAGGCCCAACACCCCTGCCTCCAGGGTGTCGAGGTAAGCCTGGGCTTCGTCCAAAAACTGCAGCCTAACCTGCCACTCGCGTGGGTCGAGGGAAGTGGGATTCGGCCCCATGCTAAACCGCCTCCCCCACCTTGAAGGTGGACACAGAAGTCTGCAACTGACGGGCAACCGCCACCGTAGCCTGGAGAGAGTTGGCCACCTGCTGCGAGGCTGCCGCCGTCTGGGCGGCAATGTTGGCGATTTGCTGCATCAACTGGCGCACCGTTTGAGATGCATCTGCCTGGGCATCGGTGGAGCGGGCAATGGCCTGAAAGAGCTGGTTCACCTGCCGCGAGACTTCCACAATTTGTCCCAGGCTCTGCTTGGCTGCTTCCACCAAGCGGGTTCCCTCCACCACCTGGCCGGTGCTGGTTTCCATCGCCTGTACCACCTCGCCGGTTTCCCGTTGGATCCCTTCCACAATGCGCTCGATCTCGCGGGTGGCTTCTGCCGACTGGGCCGCCAGTGCCCCGACTTCCTCGGCGACCACCGCAAAACCTCGCCCTTCTTCGCCGGCACGGGCTGCCTCGATACTGGCGTTCACCGCCAAGAGGTTGGTTTTCAGCGCAATCTGGTTGATCAAGGACACCACCTTGGAAATCTGCTGGGAAGATTCCCCCAGCCGCTTCACCTTCTTGGCCGTTTCGGCCACCGTTTCCCGCAGTTGCAGGATGTTTTGCACTGTGCGATCCATAGTCAAGCTGCTGTTGATGGCCGTGGCGGCGGCAGATTCGGCAACGGTGGCGGCCTGTTGGGCTTTATCGGCTACCTCCTCGATTGAGAGCGTCATTTGCTCGACAGAGCGCAAGGTCTCTTCGATTTGGGTGGCCTGTCGGAGAGCGGCTTCGGCCAACTCGCGAATGGCTGCCTCGTCACGACCAATGGATTGGTTGACTTGACCGGCGGCCTGCTGCACTTGAATCACGATGTCGCGCAAGCTCTCGATAATGGCGTTGAAAAAGTCCGCCATGATGCCAACTTGTCCGGCTGTTAGCTGCGCCCGCACCGTGAGATCCCCCCGCGAGGCTTCTGTGACCTCGCTGATAAGCTGCAGCAGCTCTCTTTGCAGCGCTTCCGACCGCTCCCGTTCCTGGGCGGCCACGGCTTTTTGCTCCAGCGCCCCCAGGTTACCCAAAGCTTGACCCAGGCGGTTGGCCAGCTCTGCCAAGGTTTTCTGTTCTTCGTCAGACCAGCTCTGGCT
>NZ_JANSIO010000211.1:0-4908 GCF_047462195.1 Synechococcus sp. R3-13
CGCCCCCCCTGGGATCCATGCTGGCTTCGATCAGTCGGCGCGTGCTTTCCATCGTTTCAAAAAAATCCTTGCCTGGGGCATCGGCCATGTAGGGAACCAGGTTCACCCGCAGGCCCAAATCTCCGGCAGCCTCTGCACAGCGGTGCATAAAGCGATACATATCCATAACACAGGTGGTGCCACCCTTGAGGGCTTCCAAATAGCTGAGCAGGGCCGCATAGTAGGCATCAGCCTCGGTAAGGGCGCGGTGTTCCAGTTGATAGCGGGGTAGCCAGTCGAGGAGCTGATAATTTTCGGTGACCCCTCGCAACAGGCTGGAGTGGCTGTGGGTATCGATCAAGCCAGGGAGCACGGCCATTTTCCCCCCAGCCTCGATCACACAGCCAGCATCCGCAGGGATCCCCACCTGTTCAGAAGGGCCAACTGCGGCAATGCGATCCCCTCGCACCACCACGGTGCCATCCCGATAAACCCGATCCTGCTCATCAACGGTGAAGATCACCCCATTCCGAATCACGGTGCAACTCATCGTCATCTCCCTCTCAATTTGTTCAATTGTCTCCCTCTCCCAGCCTTCCCATCGCATAAGCGTGCGTTAGGCATAGGGCTTCCAGCCGCAGAGCCGTCTATGCAGCTTTGTTGGCTTAGATAGCTTAATCAAGCTAGCTAAGTGTTTGGATTTGTGGTTACACAAGGGTATCTTCACGTAGAGATTAAGAACACCTCTGCTTACCTAGGCATTTAGTCCCAGCTCGGTGGCTGCTGGCCCCACCGCCAAAACAACCCTGACCTACACGATTACCAACACCGCTGCCCTGCCCCTGACTGGCCTAGCTTTTTCCGACACCTTGCCTGCCGGCTTGATCGTTGCCACTCCCAACAACCTCAACAACGGCTGTGGCGGGACGCTGGCAGCTGCACCAGGAGCAACTTCCATCTTGCTGGTCAACGGCTCATTGGCAGCCAACGCTAGCTGCACCATCAGCCTGGATCTTCAGGTTACAGCCACGACAGCGGGATCCCTGACCAGCCCCGCGGTAACCCTGAGCAGCAACCAAGCGCCCAATGCTACCGCTGCGGCTATCAACCTAACGGTAACGGTGCCAGCTCCCACCTTTACCATGGCCTTTTCTCCCAACCTGCTTGGCCCAATTGGCCCACGTCCCGTTACCGGCACCGGAATGTTGAAGTTTACCATCACCAACAACGCAGCCATTACATTGACGGGCTTGGCCTTTAACCACAACTTGCCGGGAGGGCCGCCTCCTTTAACCGTAGGGCCTGGTGCACCTCCTCCCTTACCTGCTTCCTGTGGTGGTGGTGCTGGAGCTAACCTCATGACCATGGTGGGTGTGGGCACCATTCAATTCACCGGAGGACAAGTAGCCCCAGGACAAACTTGCACAGTGGACATCCCTGTCCAAGTCCCATTCGCAGTTACGGACTCACCCGGCAACTACAACTACACCAACTCCCCGGTGACGTTGACCAGCAATGAGGCTGCCCCTGTTACAGTGGGGCCAGTAACCTGGACGGTTCAGGTTAGTCCTTGACGGTTCAGGTTAATAATTAGTCCTTCAAAAGCAGCTCGGCAATTTGAATGGCGTTGAGGGCCGCACCTTTGCGGATTTGATCCCCGCACAGCCACAGCTCTAGAGCCTTGGGCTCGGAGATGTCCTGGCGGATGCGGCCCACCGCCACTTCATCCCTGCCGGCCACATCGATGGGCATGGGGAAACGGTTTTGCTGCCAATCTTCAATGAGCACCACCCCAGGGGCCTGGGCCAGGATTTGCCGGGCTTTTTCCACAGGGAAGGGCTGTTCAAACTCCAGGTTGAGGGCCTCGGCGTGGGTACGTAGCACCGGCACCCGCACACAGGTAGCTGTCAGCCGCAGGTTGGGGGATCCCATAATCTTGCGCGACTCGTTGACCATCTTCATCTCTTCCTGACAGTAGCCGTTCTCTTGCAGGGGGCTGTTGTGGAGGAAGAGGTTGAAGGCAATGGGGTAAGGGAACACCTGGGGCTGCAACGGCTGCCCCTGGAGGTAGGCGCGGGTTTGCTCTTGCAGCTCCACCATGGCGCGGGCCCCGGCCCCACTGGCCGATTGATAGGTGGCGGCCACCACGCGGCGCAGGGGGATGTGGCGATGCAGGGGGTAGATGGCCACGCACATTAGGATGGTGGTGCAGTTGGGATTGGCGATGATGCCCTGGTGGCGAAAGGCATCCTGAGGGTTCACTTCCGGCACCACCAAAGGCACCTCGGGATCCAAGCGAAAGGCGCTGGAGTTGTCCACCATCACCGCCCCCGCCTCGACGATGGTTCTGGCCCAGGTTTTGGAGACACCGGCTCCGGCAGAGGCCAGCACCAGATCCAGGCCCCGGAAGACCGCTTCTGAAACTGGTTCCACCGGGATCCGCTCCCCCTTGAAGGTCAAATAAGTGCCCGCTGAACGGGGCGAGGCCAAAAGCTTGAGGTCGGCTACAGGAAAGTGGCGCTCTTCCAATAGCGTCAGCAGCTCCGTCCCTACTGCTCCTGTGGCTCCCAAAATGGCTACCCGTTGTTGCCGTCCCATGCTTTGCCATCCTCAAGTCCCCTCATTTTAAGGCTCAAGACGCCCCTAAAGCTGAGAGGGTAATGGATTCTACAGCCGCCTGAATGTCTGCCAATTCCACCTGGTCGGTCAGCTCCGCTTGGCCAATCCGGCGGGGCAAAACGAAGCGAATCCGCCCCTGTTTGACTTTCTTGTCGGCCTGCATTGCCTGCAGCACTGCCTCCCAAGGGATCCCGGCCGGCCACCGGCTGGGCAATCCTGCTTTCTCGATCAGGTGTCGTTGCCGCTCCGCCTCGGCGGCGCTCCACCAACCCAGGCGGCGGGCGATCTCCCCGGCAGCTACCATGCCGATGGCGACAGCTTCTCCGTGCAGATAGCGGCGGTAGCCGGTGGCAGCTTCTAGGGCATGGCCGAGGGTGTGGCCGTAGTTGAGGATGGCCCGCAGGCCCGCTTCTTTCTCGTCCTGCTGCACCACCCAGGCTTTGCACTCGGCACAGCGGCGCAGCAGGTAGTGCAAGTCTGCGGGAGTAAAGTCGGTGTAGCGGCTCAGTTGGGGTCGATCTTCCAAAAACTCAAACACATCGGCAGCCTGAATCACGCCATATTTGATCACTTCCGCTAGGGCTGAGGTAAACTCCCGCTGGGGCAGAGTCTGCAATAGCGTTGGATCAATCCACACCAGGCGCGGCTGATAAAACGCCCCAATGAGGTTTTTCCCGCCAGGATGGTTGACGCCGGTCTTGCCACCAATGGCCGCATCCACCATGGCCAAAAGTGAGGTGGGCACCTGCACAAAAGGGATCCCGCGCAGCCAGGTGGCGGCAGCAAACCCCACCATGTCGCCAATGGCCCCCCCTCCTAGCGCCACCAAGGTGGAGGAGCGCTCCAGGCCAAAGGCTAGGGCGGCGTCGTAGATCTTGGCCACCGAGCGCAGGGTTTTGTAGCGTTCGCCGGCAGGCAATAGGCAGAGGTGGGCGGCAAACCCCGCTTGTTGCAGCCCCTGCAGCAACTTCTCGGCAAAGTGTTTGGCAATGCCGGGATGGCTCACCACCAGAGCCCTGCCGGAAAGCCCTCTAGCTCGCATTTGGGATCCCAGCTGGATGAGGCTGTGGCCAGGGGGGCCTTCGGCAGACTGGAGGAGAATATCGTAGGAGCTGTGGGGAAGCTTGACAGGGATCAGATAGGGATCCATGCGTGTCGGTCCTGGGGGGCGGGATCCAGTGTGGCATGTTCTGGTCCCGTCTGCCTGCTGCAGGCATTGTCCTTGGGGTCTGAAAGCCCAGGGGATCCTGCTAGGGGTTGGGGTCAACTGGCTGCGGTTGGGGAGTGAGGGTTTCCAAATCCGGCAGAGCTGTTCCCGCCGGCGAGGCCGAGTCTTCCTGGGCCAAGTCCTGCAAAGCAGCTTGGGCCGGCTGAAATTGGGGATCCAGCTCCAGACAGCGCTGCAAGCTGGCTTGGGCGGCTGCTCGCTGGCCGGCCCGCAGTTGAATCAGCCCCAGGGTATGCCAAAAGGCGGGCCGCTGCGGATCCAGGTGCGTGGCCTGTTGGGCGTCTGCCAGGGCAGGTTCCAGCTTCCCCAATTTCAAGGCTTCCCAGGCGCGGTTGTTGAGGGCCACAGCATCTTCTGGGGTGAGCTGCAAAACCCGCGAGTAGGCTTGCACAGCTTGTTCGGGATCCCTCAGCTCGCTGTAGATCAACCCCAGGGCAAACCAGCCCCAGGGATCCCGTTCGTTGAGGTGGATCATCTGCTGGCAGGCGGCACGGGCTTCTTCCAGCCGGCCCAGGCGCCGCAGGCCGGTGATCTGGCCAAACCAGCAGGCAGAACTGCCGGGACGCTGCTGCACCAAGCGCTGGAAATGCCGTAGGCTGGCCTCATATTGCCCCAGCTCCTGCTGAGCTACCGCCAAGGCATAGCGGGCCGGAAAGTGCTCCGGCTTGATCTTGAGGGCTTCCTCGAAGTGGATACAGGCTTCTTTCAGGTAGCCCAATTTCTGGAAGGCCACACCGCGGGCGTACCAGCTTTTGTAGTTGTCGGCATCGTAGCGCAGAGCGCGTTCTAGGGCCTTGCTGGCCAGCCGATACTGCCCCAAGCGCAGCAGGGCCACCCCCAAGTTGTGCAGGGTTATGGGATCCCGGCGGCGCAGCCGCAGCGAGCGCTTGTAACATTCAACAGCCGAGCGCAGCCGGTGGCAGTGGAAGAGGGCATTGCCTTGGTAACGCCAAACCCGCCCGCTTTTGGGGTTGAGCTTCAAGACCCGGGCAAAACTGGCCGCTGCCGAGCTGGGCCGCCGCAGCCGCCGCAGCACGATCCCACGGGCCAGCCAGGTGCGGGGCTGCTTGGGGTTGTAGCGC
>NZ_JANSIO010000212.1:0-4378 GCF_047462195.1 Synechococcus sp. R3-13
TAAGTCTAGCGCGTCTGCCGTTCCGCCACGTCACTCTCACCCATGCTAGCTCGCCCTCTGGGCCAGGGCGACCTGTAGGGCAGCAGTCTCAGCATCATCGTCATCTCGAATCGGAATCCCGCTCCAAGTCGCGAAAAAGAGGTGTGCTCAGGTAGCGTTCCCCAAAACTAGGCTGGATCATTACAATCCGCTTGCCAGCGTTTTCCGGTCGCCGCCCCACCTGGATGGCTCCCGCCAAGGCAGCCCCGGTGGAAATGCCGGAGAGGATCCCTTCTTCCTTGGCCAGGCGACGGCTGTAGACCATGCTCTCTTCATCTTCCACTGGGATCACCTCATCCAGCAGGTCGCGCCGCAGCACATCAGGCACGAATCCCGCTCCGATCCCTTCAATGCGATGAAAGCCGGGCCGTCCACCACTCAAGACGGCACTGGCCTTGGGTTCAACGGCCACCAGTCGAATGGCTGGGTTTTTCCCCTTCAAAAACTCGCCCGCCCCCGTGATGGTGCCGCCGGTACCTACCCCTGCCACCAGGATATCCACTTGACCATCGGTATCTTCCCAAATTTCCGGGCCGGTGGTTCTGGCATGGATCCGGGGGTTGGCGGGATTGGTGAACTGGCCCAACATGTAAGCGTTGGGAGTGCGGCGGACGATCTCTTCAGCCTTCCAGATGGCTTCCCCCATGCCGCCGGCGCTACTGGCCAGGTGCACCTCTGCTCCGTAGGCTTTCAACAGCAGTCGCCGCTCCAGGCTCATGCTCTCAGGCATGACGATGATGAGCCGGTAACCCTTGGCAGCAGCGGCCATGGCCAGGCCAATGCCGGTATTGCCAGAGGTGGGCTCCACCAAGATGGTCTTGCCGGGGGTGATCAAACCGGCCTGTTCGGCAGCCTCGATCATGCTGACGGCAATGCGGTCTTTCACCGAAGCGGCAGGGTTAAAGCTCTCCAATTTCACCACGATCTCGGCCAGGCACCCCTCCGATTGCGGGATCCGATTCAACCGCACCAGCGGGGTGCGACCGATGAGCTGGGTGATGTTGGCGGCGATTTTCATGGCTAACAAAAAGGAAGAAACCATCGCAGCAGTGGGCCCTAGCCCTTAACTCCGGAGCAACCGAGGGCCTTACGCGAGGCTAACCCTTGAATAAGCTCCTTGGCGTGCCCCTTTCAAGATCTCACTGCCCTTGGCCCAGCATTGAGGGGATCCCTGCATTCCTTGAAGTTTTGAGAGGGAGGGCTACAAAACCCCTCCTGAAAATGAATTAGAGTGAGATCACACCGGAAGGACGAGTCCATTATGCACCTGAGTGACATCACTCATCCCAACCAGCTCCGAAACCTGAACCTGAGCCAGTTGCGCAGCCTAGCCCGCCAGATTCGCGACAAACATCTGCAGACGGCTGCCAATTCCCCGGTCGGCTGTCATCTGGGGCCAGGGCTGGGGGTGGTGGAGCTGACCTTGGCCCTCTACAAGACCCTCGATCTGGATCGAGACAAGGTGATCTGGGATGTGGGGCACCAGGCTTATGCCCACAAAATGCTCACCGGCAGGTACCACAATTTCCACACATTGCGCCAGAAGGGGGGGATTTCCGGCTACCTGAAGCGCAGCGAGAGCCGCTTCGATCACTTTGGGGCGGGGCACGCTTCCACCAGCATCTCGGCAGCTTTGGGCATGGCCATCGCTCGGGATCGGCGGGGAGACAACTTCAAGGTGGTGGCCATCATTGGGGATGGGGCCCTAACCGGAGGCATGGCCTACGAAGCCATCAACCACGCCGGGCACCTGCCCAAGACCAACCTGATGGTGGTGCTCAACGACAACGGCATGTCCATTTCCCCCAACGTGGGAGCGATCCCTCGCTATTTAAACCGCCTGCGCCTCAGCCCGCCGGTGCAGTTTTTGGCCGACAGCCTAGAAGAGCAACTGAAGAATCTCCCCCTGCTGGGATCCAGCCTCAGCCCGGAAATTGACCGCCTCAAGGAAACGGTGAAGCTGGTTACCGCCGTGCAAAACAACAAGGCAGGCATCATCTTTGAGGAGCTGGGCTTTACCTACGTGGGTCCGGTGGACGGGCATAACCTGGCGGAATTGTTGGATGCTTTTGAGTTGGCCCACGGCATCTCCGGGCCGGTGCTGGTGCATGTGGCCACCGTCAAAGGCAAGGGCTACCCGCCTGCCGAAGCGGAACAGGTGGGGTATCACGCCCAATCCCGCTTCGACCTGGCCACCGGCAAGCCCTACCCGCCCACCAAGCCCAAGCCCCCCAGCTACAGCAAAGTCTTTGGCCATGCCCTCTGCAAGCTGGCCGAGCGGGATCCCCGCATCATCGGCATCACCGCCGCTATGGATACGGGCACTGGCCTGGATAAGCTCAAGGAAAAGCTGCCGGATCAGTTTGTGGATGTGGGGATCGCCGAGCAGCACGCTGTAACGTTGGCGGCTGGCATGGCCTGTGAGGGAATGCGGCCAGTGGTGGCCATTTATTCCACCTTCTTGCAGCGGGCCTACGACCAGATCATCCACGATGTCTGTATCCAAAAGTTGCCGGTCTTCTTTTGCTTGGATCGGGCGGGAGTTGTAGGAGCCGATGGCCCCACCCACCAAGGCATGTACGACATCGCCTATCTGCGCTGCATTCCGGAAATGGTGCTAATGGCTCCCAAAGATGAAGCGGAGCTACAGCGCATGGTGGTGACCGGGATCCAGTACACCCAGGGCCCCATCGCCATGCGTTACCCGCGCGGATCGGGTGTAGGGGTGCCTCTGGCAGAAGAGGGGTGGGAACCCCTGCCCATCGGCAAAGCCGAGGTGCTGCGCAGCGGCGGCGAGGTGCTGATCCTGGCCTATGGGTCGATGGTGCATCCCAGCCTGCAGGCGGCGGAGATCTTGAAAGAACACGGCATCTCAGCCACGGTGGTCAATGCCCGCTTCGCCAAGCCTCTGGATACCGAGCTGATCCTGCCTTTGGCCGAACAGAGCCGCTTGGTGGTGACGGTGGAAGAAGGTTGCCTCATGGGCGGGTTTGGCTCGGCAGTGGCCGAAGCCCTGCTCGACGCCGACCTGGCAGTGCCCTTGTTGCGCTTGGGGGTGCCGGATGTGTGGGTGGAGCACGCCACCCCCGAGGAATCCTTGGCAGAACTAGGCTTGAACAGTGCCGGGATTGCCGAGCGGATTCGGGCCAAGTTTCAGGCACGAGTTCTCAAGGGATCCCCTGCAGAACTTCCCACTGTCAATTCCTGAGCCTATTCCGAAAGGCCCATCCGCCGGTTGAACTGCTCGATGGCGGCTTGCTGCAGAGCTTCTGCAACAGGTCTGGTACGCAGGAGGATCTGCACATCCCGCAGCAGGTTTTCCCGCCACAGATTCTCCCGCAACACCTGCAGGCGGGCGTAGTTGGGATCCAAGCGCATGGCCTTTGCCCCCAGTTCCTCAGCCCGTTCGGTTTCTCCCCGAATGTAGAGGGCAGTCGCCAGGGCCAAATAGGGCTCTGCTACGGCATTGTTCATCTCTATCGTGCGTTCCCAGCGATCGATGGCGGCGTCGAGATCCCCCTGCTCATAGTCCACCAAGCCCATGTTGTTCATGGCCGGCCAATAGGCGGAATCCAACTCCAAGGTCTTCTCATATTCCTGCCGGGCCGCATCCCACCGATCCAGCATGAGGTAGGCATTGCCCAGTTGGAAGCGAGCGTTGGGGTTATCCGGTTGCAGGGCAACCGCTCGTTCCAGGGTTTCAGCAGCGGCAAAGTAGCTGCCCTGCCGCAAATAAGCCGATCCCAGCGAGTAGAGAACAGCCCCATCTTGAGGAGACAGGGCGCGGGCCTTCTGCAACGAGGCAATCGCCTGCTCCAAGTCCCCCAGTTCTAGGTGGACGTTGCCCAAAACATAGAGCAGCTCTGAGGAGTTGGGCACCATGGCCACGGCCAGTTGCAGGCGGCGCAGCGCTTCTTCCGTTTGACCAAACTGGGCCAGCCGCAGCGAGTCGGTGGCCAGTTGTAGCGCTTGGGCCTGCATCAAGCCCCCATTGGGCAGAGGGACGTGCAGCAACACCTGGGCCTGGGCAGAGCTCCACCCTCCCATCCCCAACACAATTGCCAGGCCCACCGACAAGGCTCGCCAGGGCCGGACGGATAACCGGAACAACAGTGGCGGCATGATACCCACGCAATAAACAGGCCATGCCCATGTTAGCTGCAACAGCCGGGGATCCCTACGTCTTGGTGTTCTCTTCTGCAGCGGCCATTTGAAAGGGCTCTTGAGCTGCTCATGCTCTTCTGCCTGTTGCTGAGGGTGCCCCGGCTTACACAGAGGTGGATAGGCCATGGTTTACCAGCCGAGAGCAGCCAAATCAGAGGCGCCGCCACCGCCGCCC
>NZ_JANSIO010000213.1:0-2501 GCF_047462195.1 Synechococcus sp. R3-13
TACGGGTACAGTGCGGGGCTCCTGCGATTTCTGGCTGAACCTGAGGATGTCAAGCGCTCTTCTGCGCCGCTCTGGCAAACGGAGAACTCAATCCGTGCCTTCAGCATCGTGCCGGGCACGATCCGCCCGTTTGAGATCTTCCCCACTGGAGCGCACCGGCAGCTCGGCAGGAGCCTCCCGATCCAGGTAGTAATCCTCCACGAGGCGCTCGCTGCTGGGATGATCTTCTCCTTCGGTAGGCAACAGTGGCGGATGCAGCAATTCAGCCGGAGGGCAGTCTTCTGAGGTGAGCAAATCTGACGTGCTGAGCATCCCCTTGGGAATGGTGGAAAGGCGCTGAGCAACAGCTCCAATGCTTTCCAGGCGAATCATCTCCTCCCAGGAGCAGATCTCCTCCTCATCTTCTGTCTCGTAGCGAACTAGGATGGTGTCCCCTTCGATATCGAGGATCTTGGCCCGTTCCAGCCAGCGTCCCTGATCCCGCAGATAGATCCACACATCCTTGCCTTCGCGGCTGAGTTGATAGATCCTACGATGAAGCACGGTCCCCTCCTGAAGTGAAAGATCCGAGTGAGTTGTGGGGGCTACCCAGCTCATCCCTCCATCTTAGCGGCTGGACACCGAGGCTGTATGCCTTTCCCGAGGCCAGACAGAGTCTCTTTAGGTTGGGTCGGTTTCGGCCAGAGAGACCCCTTCCATCGCCAAGGCTGTCTCCGCTTCTTCTGCCTGCACATCCCGCAGAAAGGATTCCAGAGAAGCATGGGCTTCCGCCTCAAGTTCTGCTCCGCCAAGGGTTATGCTCTCTTCCGGCAGCCAGCCCAAAAACGGCAGGGGCAAGAGGGTAGAAAGGTTGGTCAGGATCAGCAGCAGCCCCAGCCGGCTGAAATCGGTCTCCGTTACCCCCAGCCCATGCATCAGCAGGGATCCCAGCTCTTGGGAGAGAAACCCCGCCAAATTAAAGGCCGACATCAGCAGAGCAAAGAGGGTGGCCTCGATCCCAGGGGGGCAGAGGCGGGCGGCCAAGACCAGCACTGGCATAAAGGCAATTTGTCCTGCCACCGTCAGCACCAGGCTGTCCCCCAAGCTAAACCAATGATCGTCGATGCCCCAATCCCGGTTGAGGTGATAGACCAAGATAAGGCTGGTCAGGCCCAACGCCGCCGAGATCACCGTCATCCAGCCGAACAGGGGCCGCAGTGGGAGCCGCCGCAGGTACACTTGGAAGATCCCTACCCCCAGCAAACTGGCGATGCTGGTAACCAAGCGCACCTGACCCAAAAATTCCGGCCCAAAGCCGAGATCGTTGGTGACAAAGTAAAAAAGAGCCGCATCAGCGCTGGGAGTGGCCTGCCAAACGAACACAAACAGCACCGGCAGCAAAATGCTGGGTTGCCGCAGCGTCCGCCACACCTGCCCCACCTGTTGTTGCAAGGGATCCCAGCCCTGGGACAACGCCACCGGTTGATCGGCAATAACCCAAGCTGCCAGAGCGATGAACAACGGCAAAAAGGCCGTCAGCCCAAACACCACCTGCGGCGGATAATGGGCCAAGAGCGCTCCTCCCAAATAGGCGGTGAGCAGGGATCCCAAGGCCGTTGCCCCCCAAGTCAAAGATTGCAGCGTGCCCGTCCCCGCCCAGTCACTGCCGTGTACCCGCTCCACCACCAGCGAATCCACGATCACATCCCCCACCGCCACCGCCAGGGATCCCAAAACCATCCACAGGGTGGCCAGACCAGCCGTCGGTGCCCACAGGGCCATCCCCAGCCAAGCCCCACACCCCAGAAGCCCTGACAACAAGAGGTAGGGACGACGCCGATAGCCCGCCACCGGTACGGTATCCGACAGCAGGCCGTAGAGGGGCTTGAGGATCCAGGGGCTCATGGCAACGCCCATCAACGCCGCCACCTGAGACGGGCTGAGGCCCAAGCTATCCTTCAGGTAAAAGCTGGTGGCCAGCCGTGCCAGCCCCACCGCCCCCTGCACAAAGTACACCAAGAGGATTCCGAACAATTCCGGCGTCCAGTGGATATCCCGCAGCGGGGTCAGGGTGGATTGGTGCAGCCGTTGCAGCAGAGGATGAATCATGAGCGGTCGCAGTGTAGCGAGATGTTAGTTGGTGCGGTGTTGCCTTGGCAACAGCAAAACCATAAGAATCTTAACAGTCTCTTCACCTTAACCTGTCCAACTGGCTTCCGGCTCCGACCTCCTTGGACGGGTTGCGCTTCCCAGCGCTCTTTCTGCTCAACCCAGCCGAGCTACAAAATCTACAAAATAATGAGGTCGAAAGCTGATCCCCGGGTGCTATGCCATCCAGCCAAGGGCGGGGATCCCAAGAAGTCCAGCATGCTTTCGTCCCATGTTGACCGGCCCAACCCCACCTCGGCGGCACCTGAACCCGCAACTGCAGCAGCAGGCAGGGCAGTAGAGACGGGAGGTTTTGTAGATATTGCCAAAGGGGACTTCGGCAGAATCACTCGGCTGTGCTACCACCTAGACGA
>NZ_JANSIO010000214.1:0-6283 GCF_047462195.1 Synechococcus sp. R3-13
GTCAGATGAAGATCTGGTGGAGCTATCAGCTTGGATTGGCTTTATGAACTTCTGGACTAAGGTGATTGCCGCCCTAGATGTGCCTTTGGATCCCGTCTTTGCCGAGCAACTTCACGTCTCTTAGGTAGCGGCGGGCTCTCCTCTCCCAGAGGGAGAGGGGATGGGGGTGAGGGATCCCGCCCCCCAGCCTGCCTCTAGGCCCAGTCGTCTCGCGTGCTAAAGCTGCGGTCGTACACCTGGCCGCGGGCATGGATCTGGCGAGTCCGGGCGAACAGCTCTTCTTCGCTCAGGCCCCACTGTTCCAGGATTTGATCCAAATCCCGCTGCAGATCCCAGGCGCCGGGGAAACCGTGGTAACGGATGCGCAAACGGGCAACTTCCGCCAGTACCCAATCCGAGAGGGGCCTCTCCTGAGCCTGCACCATCAGCTCATCGAGCACAGCCCGGTCGGTGGCATACTGCGGATGTTGCTGCTCTCTCCGGGATGGGCCATTCGCGGGTGAACGGGATATAGCCATCGGTCTCCCTCCTTTTTCTCTCACTCTAGTTGAGTTCCCCTGGAGACTTTCAATATCGAGGATTGGGATCCTTGATGGCATGGGATCCCGAGAAGGCAGAAGAAAACCGCTATACTGCAAATGTTGCAGACCATGAACATTCTTCAGTTGCGGAGGCGGCGGCTATGCCCATGCCCATGATCGAGACCCGTACCGACCGGATGTTGCTCAACTTTGGGCCGCACCATCCCTCTATGCATGGGGTTTTGCGTTTGCTGGTCACCCTAGATGGCGAAAACATCGTCGATTGCGAACCGGTGATCGGCTACTTGCACCGCGGCATGGAGAAAATCGCCGAAAACCGCACGGTGGTGCAATACCTGCCCTATGTCTCCCGTTGGGACTACGGGGCCGGCATGTTCAACGAGGCCATCACCGTCAATGCCGTTGAGAAACTGGCCGGGATCAGCGTGCCCAGACGGGCCAGCTACCTGCGGGTGATCATGTTGGAGCTAACTCGTATTACCAACCACCTGCTCTGGTTTGGCCCCTTCTTAGCAGATTTGGGCGCCCAAACCCCCTTCCTCTACGCCATGCGGGAGCGGGAGTGGATCCTAGACTTGTTTGAAGCCGTCACCGGCATGCGCCTGATCAACAACAACTATTTCCGGGTGGGCGGCGTGGCGGTGGACTTGCCCTACGGCTGGACGGAAAAATGCCTAGACTTTTGCGAGTATTTCTTGCCCAAAGTGGATGAATACGAGCGGCTGGTTACCGACAACCCGATTTTCCGCCGGCGGCTGGAAGGGGTGGGAGCCATCTCCAAGCAAGACGCCATCAACTGGGGTCTGTCGGGTCCCATGTTGCGGGCCTGCGGCGTCAACTGGGATCTGCGCAAAGTGGATCACTACGAGTGCTACGACGACTTCGACTGGGAGGTGGCCGTTTACCCCGAAGGGGATTGCCTGGCCCGCTATCGGGTGCGCATGAAAGAGATGCGCGAGTCCTGCAAGATCGTGCAGCAAGCCGTCAAGGCTTTGCCAGGAGGCCCCTTTGAAAACCTGGAAGCCAAGCGGATGCTGGAGGGGCCGAAGTCGGAGTGGAACAAAGGGGACTACCAGTTCATCAGCAAAAAGCCTTCCGCCAATTTCAAGATCCCCAAAGGGGAAGCCTACGTGCGGGTGGAGAGCGCCAAAGGAGAGCTGGGCATTTACATCGTGGGAGACGACAACGTTTGCCCCTGGCGCTGGAAGATCCGTCCCCCCGGCTTTGTCAATTTGCAAGTGTTGCCTCAGCTCATTCGCGGCATGAAGGTAGCCGACATGATCGCCATCCTCGGCAGCATTGACATCATCATGGGCGAGGTGGATCGCTAGGAATCGCTAAGATACTTACGGAAAGCGAGGACAAAGGCGATGGCCTGGGCGATCTTGGTTCTGCCGCTGTTGATTGTGTCTGTCATTGCTGCGGTTATCGGCCCCAAGCAATGGGCTAAGTACCAAGAGGAAAGGCGCCGCCGCGCGGAAGAGCTATCTGATGCTCGCCTTCAGGCCATCATCCAGCAGGAGCTACGCCGCCGCAACCGTCCCCCCCAATCGGATCCCAACGGCAAGACCTAGCTACAGGGATCCCAAACCCTACCCAACCCGCCATCTCTAGGGAGCTACTCACCCCCATGACAAACGCTGGTATCGACCTACAACTTGGCTTCGAGACTGCCCTACAGAACCTAGGCTTGGGAGCAGGCGCAGCCCATGCCCTCTGGATGCCCCTGCCGATGTTGCTGCTGATCATCGCCGCCACCTTGGGGGTGATGGTCATGACCTGGCTGGAGCGAAAAATCTCGGCAGCAGCCCAACAGCGGATTGGCCCCAACATGGCCGGCCCTCAGGGGGTGCTGATCCCGATTGCCGATGGCATCAAGCTGCTGACCAAAGAAGATGTTCTGCCCATCTTGGCCGACCCGGTTTTGTTCACGCTGGGGCCGATATTGGTTTTCCTGCCCGTCTTTTTGTGCTACCTGGTGGTTCCCTTTGGCCAGAACCTATTGATCTCCAACATTGCCATTGGCGTGTTCTTCCTGATCGCCATCTCCAGCGTGCAACCCATCGGTTTGTTGATGTCGGGCTACGGTTCCAATAACAAGTACTCCTTGCTGGGTGGGCTACGAGCGGCAGCTCAATCGATCAGCTACGAACTGCCGTTGGCCCTGTCGGTGTTGGCCGTGGTGTTGATGAGCAACGGTCTGGACACGGTGGGGATCGTGGAGCAGCAGAGCGGCCTGGGCATTCTGAGCTGGAACGTCTGGCGGCAGCCCATTGGCTTTGTGATTTTCTTGATCTCGGCTCTGGCGGAAACGGAGCGGATCCCGTTCGATTTGCCGGAAGCAGAAGAAGAGCTGGTGGCCGGTTACCAAACGGAGTACTCCGGCATGAAGTTTGCCCTGTTTTATCTGGGATCCTACGCCAACCTGCTGCTGGCTTCCCTCATTGCAGCGGTGCTGTACTTGGGGGGCTGGTCGTTCGTGGTGCCGGTGGAAACGATTGCCGCCTTGGCCGGGATCCCCTTGGATAACCCCTTCTTGCAGATCGGCGCGGCGGCCTTGGGCATTGTCATGACGATGGTCAAAGCTTTTATCTTCATCTTCTTGGCCATCCTGCTGCGCTGGACCTTGCCACGGGTGCGCATTGACCAACTGCTGGACTTGGGGTGGAAGTTTTTGCTGCCTGTATCCTTTGTTAACTTGCTGCTGACGGCAGCCCTAAAGCTCGCCTTCCCCACCTTTTTTGGGGGTTGAATGAGAAGTAAAGAGGCAAGAGAGGGAGAACATAGGTCATGACGTTTCTCAAGCGTGTCAAAGAATATGTGGGCGATGCCTTTCGAGCCGCCAAGTACATCGGCCAAGGCATGGGAGTGGTTTTCGACCACATGGGTCGGCGCCCGGTAACCGTGCAATACCCCTTCGAAAAGCTGATCCCCTCTGAGCGCTTTCGGGGACGCATCCACTTCGAGTTCGATAAGTGTATTGCCTGCGAGATCTGCGTTCGGGTTTGCCCCATTGATCTGCCGGTGGTGGATTGGGCCTACAACCCAGAGCTGAAGAAAAAGGAGCTCTACAGCTACAGCATCGATTTTGGGGTGTGCATTTTCTGTGCCAATTGTGTGGAGTTTTGCCCCACCAATTGTCTCTCGGTAACCGAGGATTATGAGTTGGCTACTTACGACCGCCATGACCTCAACTACCACCAAGTGGCGATGGGCCGTCTGCCCTCTAAAGTTACCGAAGACCCGATGGTGACCCCCTTGCGAGAATTTGCCTATCTGCCCAAAGGGGTAATCGATCCCCACGACTTACCTGCCGGATCCCAGCGTGCCGGTAAACGACCCGAAGAGATTTTGGCGGAAATGCGCGCTGCCAAGGCAGCCAAAGAGAAGGAAGCCAAAGCTGCAGTGGAGTAGTCGGAACAGCCAACGGCCTAGATTGCTGGTGGAGAGACCTATCCCTAGGGGCAAAGAGAGTGTGAACTTACCCGCAGATTCCCCTGAGGCGGCTAACCCGCTAAAGGCTTGGGCGACAATTCCGCTCCTGCGAACTGTTTGCGAAGTGTTATGGTAAAGCGAATGGAAGCAGTTGACTGGGAGCAACGTTCAAACAGTTTCATCATAGGGTTCGGAAGAAAAAGAACAGGCAGCCGCCCCCTCTTACTAGGAAGGAGGCTAGAAGCACGGAGGCTAGCGAAGAACGCTGGCTGCAACTAGGGTTGTAGGTAGCCATCGCAAATCTCTAACAAGAAAACGAAATTAAGAGCCAAAGCTGCTTGCAAGGTTTGCCAACCCCCCTTCAGGGAAACCGAAAGGCAGGGTCACCCATATGGTAGGTACCCAAAGGGACATCAAAACCCGGCGGCAGGGCAACTGCTAAGTCTCCAGGGGAAGAAACGGCAGAAATACCCATAGCATCCTCACATTTCAAAAGGGTAGCCTTCCACGCCTGAGCAACCTTGAGCCAAAGGAAAACCAATCGCCTAAACACAGACAAAAGCTAGTTTACGGGAATGCTAGGTCCAAGGTTGAAATAAGTCGTGCTGCCAGGGTTAGTTGTGTTGTCGAAGGTGCTAAGGGTGATGGTTCCCACTGTGATGGGCGCTGGGGAAGGGACAGCAGGGGTGATACGAACCTGACCGCCAAAGGGAAGGATAAACGGAGCCGGGAAGGTGACGACATCCCCAGACACCGATGTGGAAGTGGCAATAACTGTGCCGTCTGCCTGAGTAATAGTTACCGTTGCAGCTGCAGGTAAGCTAGGGATTGTGATCCTTGGGCCAGAAGGTATGGGCGTGGGTGTAGGCGTCGGGGTGGAAGGAGGCGTCGGCCTAAGTGTGGGCACGGGTGTAGGTGTCGGGGTGGGAGAAGGCGTTGGCTCAGGTGTGGGTGTGAAGAGTCCCACAGCAACTCTCTCAGCAAAGTTCCCCTGGAAGGCATTGCCGGCTAGGTAGGCTGCAATCACCACATCTGGGGTGCCGGGGGCCGCTTGAATTGCTATCCCTCTGCCCTCGCCCCGAGCCAGAAATGTATTTCCAGAAAGGGTACGGGCTTGTGTTCCTTGCAAGATGCGAATGCCGACGCTCCCGGCTATCCCACCCACGCCGATCCTGTTGGATTGAATGGATGGAATTGAGCCTGCCCCATCCAGCTGAATCCCGGTAGTGCCACTCGTACCTGCTTGCCGCGCCTGCAGTACCAAGCCGGCTCCAGCCGTGGGTGGATCCCCTTCGATTTGGTTGTTGCGGAAGATCCCGCCGGAGTTGTCGCTGTAGCGAACGGCCAAAGCCCCCAAAGCCTGCAGGAGAATTGTGTTGTTTTCAAGGATGGGATTGCTGCCCGGCACAGTGCCTATGCCCACCCCACCCGTTTTACTGACAATCGGCGAGACACGGCTGACCCGGCCATTCCCAGAGATCTGCACACAGGGATCCAAAAATTGCTGGCACAAAATCTCGGCCAATTGGTTCAAGGCTCCCTCTAGAACCGCAGCATTGCCGTTGACCAAGATGTTGGAGCGAGGGTCGTTGAGGGTGACCTTGCGCGGCTGAAAAGTGCCGTTGTTCACCTGCACCCGTCCACCCCCCAGCACCACATCTACCCCCTGCAGGCTGGTTTGGCTGGCTACAATCACGTCAAAGAGCCCGGTCAGGATCTCATAGGCGGTGGAGCTGGTGATGCGAATGCGACCGCCGTTGGTGCCATCGCCGCCATCCAGGGCCAGGTTGCTTTGCAAAGTTTCCCTGCCCGTCCCCAAAATCTCGATCAGCACCTCCAGGCCCGCCGTGGCAGTCTGAAGCCGTTGGGCCTCTGCAACTGCGTCTGCCAGCTTGGTAAAGGGGCCACTGGCCGGATCTACTCTCAGGATGATGGGCCCGCCACCTGGGGGAGGAAGCGGTGGAGAACTGCCGCCGCCGCCACAGCCGAGGGCAATCCCGGCCAACAGGGGCAGCACTAGGGAAGGGATCCTCCAAGCAGATTTGGATACTTGGCCGACCATAGGTGGAAAGCCCTTTCAAGCGCTTAGCGGTCAAGGTTGTCAGAGCAACAAACAACTGCCACGGGGTCAAGGTACAGATGGCCAAGCTGGGATCCAATGCCCTCAGCAAAAGCATCCTCTAACGAATCCCCTCCTCAGTCAAGGCTTCGCAAGGGATCCGCAATCAATCATCAATCGGCAACAAAAATCTCAAAAATCTAGCGCTCTTCAGGTACTTCGAGGGTTCCGGCGAGGATGTCTTGCT
>NZ_JANSIO010000215.1:0-2448 GCF_047462195.1 Synechococcus sp. R3-13
CTATCCTAACATAAGATCAACACGACCTAGGATGTCACGATAGATGTCATGATAAATGAAGCCATTGCTCAAAATAACAACCCTAGATTTATAGGGTTGATTTGAGTACCAATAGTACCAAAGAAGCATCGATAAACCACCCAACAATCCAGAAAAAGCCATAGCAATAGGAGGTATGCCACTGGCCAAAGTGCTAGGGATCCATGTCCCTAAGGCAGAAAGTATTGCCGATAGAACTGCGAAGATAGGAAGTCCAATAAGTAGCAATGTAGATAAAGATACCGACACAACACGCATCAGCAAAGTAAAAGGGCTCCATTTCTCGATTGGCGTTTCTTCTGTTGCTACGAGGTATCCCAGTGACTTATCCCGTACCAGCTTTGTCTCGGCCTCTAATAACATCACTTATCCCCCCTCACTTCTTGGATAAGCTCCATTGGCAATCTATGCCAAAGTAGTGTTTAGAGACAAACTCATAATCTATTCTGTTTCACCACTGGATAATCTTTTTCTGAACGGCTGTCATACACATGGCAACGCGAGCATTGATCTCATCCTCAGAGCCGAAAATATCCAACTTTTCTTTGAGCCTTTGGATACAGTTTTGTACGGTCTTCTTGCTGGTGTGAATGCGATCGGCAATGGCTTGGTCGGTGAGGGCTTCTTTGCAGAGCAAATTCAAGACCTCAATTTCTCGTTCCGTCAGCTTCGTAAGACCGCGCAACTCCCGCGGCATGCGCAATTCTCCATTGAGGGCACTTTTGGCCCCCTCCAAAAACACGGTGCGCCGTTCCATTTTGTTGACCGCGGCAAACCCACCCTGGTGTTTGCTGATCAGGCCCACCAATGGAGTGAGCAGCAGCGGCTCGCTGGAATAGGCCATCACATTCAAGGTGGGGTAGTTCTCAAAGATATGGCGCAGGAACTCTAGGCCAGGCTCGGCAGACTGCTCTCCGCTGGTTTGACCATAGAGCAGATCGGCTACAACCAAGTCTGGTTGTTCCCGCTGCAGGCGCAGGATGGCGTCCATGGGATTGGTGACTGTAATACATTGAGCATCTGCTGCAATGCGTTGCAGCCACTCACAGTTGTTTTGAGCCACCTCTGGATGATCTTCGACGATCAAAAACTTGAGCGGGGCAGTGGCGCTTTCAACCTCGGGCATCAATCCACTCCTCTAAATCCTTATCTTGTAGTCCATTCTCTGCCGAGCGAGCTTGGCCGAGATGCGTTCGTCGGCAAGGGATCCGTCTGCAAGCATAGCTCCCAGCCGACTACCCCAGTGTAGCCTCAGGTAGGGGTTTAGAGGTGAACCTGGGGGGCAGAAAAGAACAGGCTAGGCTAGAGGGTGACGTCGACTGGATCTTAACTGTGGTACCCCTGCAAGATCGCAACCCAACCACCCGCACAGCCTATGTCACTTATGCCCTGGTGATCGTTAACATCTTAATTTTTCTGTACCAGCTAACCCTGTCGCCACAAGAGCTGGCAGCTTTTTTCCGAGAGTGGGCAGTGGTACCGATAGAGTTGACGGCCAGTTTTCGAGGGGAGATCACCTCTTCGTCGCGTCCAGAATGGGTAACCCTATTCACCTCACAATTTCTGCATGGGGGCTTTCTCCACATTGGCGGGAACATGCTTTTTTTGTGGGTTTTCGGCAACAACGTTGAGGATCGCTTGGGCCATGTGCGCTACCTCATCTTTTACCTGGCTTGCGGAGCTTTGGCTGCGCTAACGCAGTGGTTTTTCGACATGGGATCCCCCATTCCTTCACTGGGGGCAAGCGGCGCTATTGCTGGCGTATTGGGAGCCTATATTTTGCGTTTTCCACGGGCCGAGATTCTGACCCTGGTGCCCTTGGGTATTTTTATCACAACCCTCTACATTCCAGCTTGGGTGTTCCTGGGCTTTTGGTTCATCCAGCAAGCCTTCTACGGCATTGCCAGCCTACAGACGCCTACCAACATCGGTATGCAGGGTGGGGGGATTGCCTATTGGGCCCATGCGGGCGGTTTTGTGTTTGGGGCCATTTTGGGGCCGCTGATGGGGTTGTTTTCCGGCAAAAGCCCTTATGACCGCCAAATGACTTGGCAACAACGTGACAGGGATCTGTTTTGATTTGATCAGCTTTGATACTTTCTCAGTCTATTGTTAATCGGATAGCAGCGTGATGGGAGAAAGCCATGGTCAGTCTATCTGCCAAGCCTCTAACTCTGGAAGACTTTCTACAACAGCCGGAAACTCAGCCCGCCAGCGAGTTCATCAAAGGAGAAATTATCCAGAAGCCCATGCCACAGGGAAAACATAGCCGTCTCCAACTAAAACTGGGTAGCTTCATTAACGAGATGTTGGAGCCTTCTCAACTGGGAATGGCATTTCCAGAGCTGCGCTGCACCTTCGCCGGATACGCGATTGTGCCCGATATTTCTGTGATCCCCTGGGATCGGA
>NZ_JANSIO010000216.1:0-6594 GCF_047462195.1 Synechococcus sp. R3-13
AAGAGACGAAAGTAGAGAGAAGAGAGCGTCTTCACTGCAACGGAAGACAAAGAAAGCAATGTAAAGGGCACGACATGGCCACGATTCCCAACTCTCATCTCCCCTTGTGAGAGAGGGGTCGGGGGCTTGAGGAGAGTAGAGAGCGGTTGCGCCGACGGCGTGGGGTCTCAGGGGAAGGATCTCAATCATTGATATTGTTGATATTGATTATTGATTGAGAATGGCTGCATATCCAGTGATCTCTGTAGCGACTTGATGAATAATCTGAGCGATGGGATATGAATCTGATTTGCGTTTAACTACACTTCTTCTCTTGAGCTACCTTGGGAACAAATCTTGCTCTTGTCACCACCGCCCCATTTTGCCCGTCCTCCCCTCGACTTTATTCCGCCCGCCTATAGCGCCTGGGTGCTACGGCTCGTCCACGGGATCCTGCCCCTGCTCTTGCGGGTGAGGGTGCGGCGCTGGCTTCCTTCCGGCATTGCCAAAATCGAGGCCACAGGGGCGGAGATCTTGGCGCGGCTCTACCACCAGTTCCAGGAGGGTCAAATTCGCCTAGTCCTGGCTTTCCGACATGTGGAGGTGGATGATCCGCTGGTGGGCCTGTACGTTCTATCTCGCCTGGTGCCCGAAGCCGCCCGTCGACAAGGGATCCGCCTTCGAGAACCCCTTCACGCCCATTTTCTCTACGACCGGGGCATGCCCCTCTGGGGAGGGGAATGGCTGGGGTGGCTGTTGTCTCGCCTGGGCGGGATCCCTATACGCCGCGGTCGGAGGGTGGATCGGGTGGCGCTAAAGGCGGCCCGGCAACTGCTCCTGGATGGGCAATTTCCCTTTGCAATCGCCCCAGAAGGAGCCACCAACGGCCACAGCGAACGGATCAATCCCCTGGAACCGGGAATGGCTCAGCTGTGCTTTTGGTGCGCCGAGGACCTGGCCAAAGCTGGTCGCTCAGAGACCGTCATTTTGCTGCCCATTGGCATTCGGTACTACTACACGGATCCCTCCTGGACGAAGCTGGAGCGCCTGCTGGCGCGCCTTGAGCACCTGAGTGGGTTGACGCCTCCGAAGCCAGAGCCAAGATCCTCCAGGAGCCCCAACCTTCGCTACACCCAGCGGATCTGCCGCCTAGCCCAGCATCTCCTGGGACAACTGGAAGCCTTCTACGACCTACCTCCTTTTGTCTCCGAAAGAGATGATAAAGAGCCACCGCTAGAGCAGAGGCTAGCCCCTGGCCACTTCAACGCTCGCCTGGGGCGGCTGCTCCACAAAGCTCTGGAAACTGCGGAGACCTACTTCGGCCTATCTCCCCAGGGGGATTGGAACAGCCGCTGCCGCCGCATTGAAGAAGTCGCCTGGATCCAGATTTACCGAGAAGAATTGCGGCATCCTGGATCCCTGTCTCCCCTGCAGCGGGGGTTGCTCGACTGGAAAGCCCACCAGGCAACGCTCTACCTGCAGCACATGCGCTTGGTGGAAAGCTGTGTAGCCGTCCAGGAAGAGTATTTGCTGAGCAAACCCTCTTTTGAGCGGCTGGCAGAAACTGCCCTCATTCTATTTGATGTGCTGGCCCGCCTTCGAGGGGAATCCTACCCAGCCCGCCCTCGCCTAGGCTGGCGGGGGGTTCACGTGACCGTCGGGGATCCCATCTCCGTTAGCGAGCGGTTAGAGCGGTATTGCCGAGGCCGCCAGGAAGCCAAACAGGCGGTGACCGAGCTAACTCAGGATGTTTTTTCTTTCCAATTTCTTTCTTTTTCTTCCAATTTCTAGGGATCCCCCAAAGGGGGAACCAGCTTAGGTGAGAAGCCTGGCACTACTGCCGAGAGACTGCTGAAAGATAAACCACCTTCCCATCATAGAACAGAGCTGAGCCTTGGTCGCCCCGCTGGGACTCTGCTCGGTACTCCCAGCAGCAATAGGAACTCACTGTGGTTTTCCACAACCAGGTGAGGTACTGCTCCGGCCTCGCTCACCTCGGTGATGGTTGCTTCCTTGGTTTGCAGATCTGGAAGGCGATAGGCAACTTCCTGCTCCCCCTGAGAAAAGAGAGGGAAAACCTGGAAACTGCCCTCTTGAATGGGATCCCCAATACGCAGGGTTGGAAAGTTAAGGCTGGCCATCGACTCCTCCTTCTCGTTGAAGTTGCAAGGGTGTTGCGGAAGCTGCCCTTCCCCTTGTTGACTTGGGATCAGCTCGCCGGATCCTGCTCCAATCTAAAGTCCTTTGGAAATGCTCCCTTCCTAAAAAAAAGAGGTGAGGGGACAGCCTTCGCCTTTCGGGACTCTGGTAGCGCGGATGGAAATCATCCTGACCAAAAGAGAGGGATCCCTAAAAAAGGGATCCCTGCCTCAATATCTGGGGTTGATCTCTAGCCTGAAATAATTGAAATTAATCAGCACTAGTGAGTATCAAAGCACTCCGGGACTAGTCCCGCTCAATGTACAAAAAAAGCACTGCCATGCCCACTGCAGGAAGCAGCCAACCAACAATGGGGATAAAAATCCAAGGAAGATAAGCAGCAGCGTAAGAACCGGTCATGATTTTGCTCCTCTCAAGTGACTTGACAAACTTGACAACTAATTCACCAGCCCTCGAAAGATGGCGTCGATCCCGGCAAAGTTCTCCAGCAGGAAATAGGCAGCGAACACGCCACCCATACCTCCCAAGAAAAATCCTGCCGTCAGATCCCCCCAACCCCGAGCTGTAGCCAGAGGAGCGGCCCCCGGTGTTTCCGGCTTGTTTCCGAAGGTAACGCTGCCATAGGCCGACATGCAGGCGGTTCCCAGCAGCACAATCGCCATCGCCGTAACCAGCCCGCCTAAGTTAGCTGCCTCAGGGTAATCCCGCAGCGGCCCCAGCACAATTTCTGGCCCTACCAAGAAATAGCCATGGGCCAGCCCAATTTCTAGACCCCGCAACAGCGGCGATAAGCCAGGACGGTTGATGGGGAGATTGTTGATAAACAGACGGGTGACAGGAGAATCGCTGATGGGCGTCGAAAGATGCCCCTCGCAGGGATCGTCGTTAAAGGTGCGAATGTAATCCATGTCCGAATGTCCTGCCTGGAATTTTGCGATTCATTCTACGGGGCCTAAGTTACCCTCTCGGCAACTGCCATCCGGATCGTTAAAAAAGTTCATGCTCTCTTAACACAGAGATAGCTCTTGTGACATCCTCTCAACACTCACCCTAACAACCAGTTGGCTGTCTTGTAGTGGAAATCCTTGCGCTGATTGGCTACTTTGAGATGGGCCTTCGCCACTCGCCTTAAGGCTTTCTTACGGCGGTTTGACCCTTGCTTCTTGCGGGATAATGACCGCTGTAATCTCTGTAACCGCTTTTGTGCTTGGCGATAATACTGGGGAACTGGAACAGACTCCCCTGCATTGGTCACCAAAAAGGATTTCAACGTGATGGGTAGCCCCGGAAAAAGTGGTAGATACAACAGCATCGAAAGGCCTAACTGAATTCAGCTAGGCCATAAAAACCATGCGGCTTTGTACCCCTACCTATTGCGGGCTACTACCAGACTAACAGACTAAAAACCTCAAACTTACAGGCTCGAGCCCAAGCCCACATAGGAGCCATAGAAGAAAAGCCCAACTACCGTGAGCACACCCAAACCGGCAACCACGGCCACTATCCACAAAGGGATCCTTGCTTGACTGGTCATAGCAACTGGTCTCCAAAAGAACTAAAGACGGAACTAGCAGCAATTACATTTTCGGTAATAAGGGAACAAAAGCTGGCCAAAAGCCAACTGTATCCCTTGCCAGCCCCTTTCAACTCTAAGAAGAGCAGAGTGGGATCCTGGCCTCAGTTGAGAAAGTAGCTGGAGAACAACAGCCCAACCACAAACACCAGCAGCAAACCCAGGTAAAGGGAAGTGCGGTTTAGCTCCACCGGTTGGGAGTTGGGATTCCTTTCGGGTTGATCAGCCATTGGGTTCACCGTTGAATAAACTGCATTGCAGCAATAGCTCCCAAGAAGAAAACAGTTGGGATCGCCAAGGTATGTACCGCCAGCCAACGGACGGTAAAAACAGGGTAAAAAACGGGTTCATCAGATTTAGTGGCCATAGATATCACCCTACGCAAAAAGCTCAATCAACTTACAAATTGCAACAACGAATAGTCCACTTACCCACGGGCACTCCTAGCGAGTCAGCCTCTCCAACTCCTCCAGAGCATTGAAGCGATCGCTGACGATCGGCAACTCCTGGCGCTCTGCCGTGAAATACTCATTGGGGCGTGGGGTGCCGAAAATATCGTAGGCCAGGCCGGTGCTCACAAAAAGCCAGCCTGCCAAAAACAAAGCGGGAATGGTCAGGGCGTGAATGACCCAGTAGCGGACACTGGTAATGATATCGACAAAAGGTCGCTCTCCGGTGCTGCCAGCCATGAAACTCCTCCTTAGGGTAGGGGCAAAAGTGCTTTCTGAACTTTCTGAGTCTATAACACAATGATAAGGATTTGGATGCACAACTACAAGTTGCAAAGTTGCAAGACATTCGCTTAGCCCCTTTGCTGCCAAGCCGGATCCCGTCTTGCATAGGTAAAATCTCCTAAGGGATCCCTGCGGCGAACCTTCTTACCCGAGTTTTCAGAATCTCACTGCCAAAGGGCGCAATCCCAAGGGGCATCGAGGGCTTGAGGATGGGGCGGAAGTTTGAGATAAGCTGGCCCTGAGGGGATGTTGTTGGAACAGGAGTGACAGCTATGCGGTGCTCGTGGCCCCTAGCTCTGAGCTTGTGTTGGACGCTGGGCTGGTCGGGTGTCAGCTTGCCGGCTTGGTCCCAAGGGGTGGAGCAGCAAGCCTTGCTGGCCTGGACCGACCCCTACGTGGCGGCTCTGGAACGTCAGACAGATGTGGTGATCACCCAAGAACCCCTGTCAGCCACCCTGACCCGTCTGGAATTGGCCCAGTGGCTGACGGAGTTTTTCGGCTACATTCCCAATCCCAACCAGGTGCAGGAGATTCGCGACCTGGAGCCCAACACCCCCGACTATTGGACTGCCCAAGCCGTGCTGCAGGCGGGGGCCATGCGCCTATACGAGGGCAACGAGTTTCGCCCGCAAGGGGATATCACCCACCTGGAAGCCCTGGCCATTTTGGTGCGGGCTCTGCAATTGCCTGCTCCCACCCAGGCCGACATTGAGCGCTGGATGGCTCTGTACACCGATGCGGCTGATGTGCCGGAGGTAGGGCGGGCTTTTGTGGCCATGGCAGGCGAAGCGGGGCTGCTGGTGAATGTGCCGGATCCAGCTCGTCTTCAGCCCAATCGCGTGCTGAGGCGAGCAGAAGGGGCGGTGTTGTTGCATCAGGCCCTGGTGTATCGCGGTCAGCTTCCGCCCTTGCCACCCCCTGTGGCCCAGTTGCGTCCCTCCCCAGCCCGGGTGGCCGAGACTGTCCAACCCGAAATCTTCCAAACGCGGATCACTCCCGAGGGAGGAAGTGTTCCTGCAGGGGGAACCTTGACCATTGAAGCGCAGGCCACTCCCAACGGCAGGGCTACGGTTGATATCGGCGGCGTGGTTCAGGGTCTGCCGATGCAGGAGGTGCAGCCCGGCTACTACCGCGCAGTTTATAGCCTTGGTCCTCAGGATGCCGTCTTTGGCCCCGACATCAGTATTCAATTGACCCTCAATGGCGTCAGTACCCGCGTTCAACGGCGGCTACCTCAACTGGCCTTGGGCAATGTCGCTCCCCCGCCGGTGGAGTCGGTGTTTCCGCCCCTGGCTCCTCTGCCGCAGCCAGCCCCTCTGACTGCAGCCAGCAATCGCTATCCGCGCATTGAGGCCATTCGCTTGGATCCCCAGCGCGACTTGGTGGAAGGGGACATTCTCACCATTGCCATTTGGGGGGAATCTGGAGGGATCGCCCAGTTTGATCTGGGGAATCTGGCCCTGAACCAGCCGATGCGGGAGGTACGACCCAACCACTACGAAGGCACCTACGTGGTAGCCCCCACCCACCAGGCCAACAATCCCACCTTGAGGATTGTGCTCACCAAGGACGGCCTCAGCCAGGAACATCGGGAGATTTTTCCTTTTTCCATCGATGGCTCCAGAGGAACCCGCTCCACCATTCAGCCGGTTTCCGCACCCGTCGCCACGGGACTGCCCCAGATTTTCAGTGTCACCACCAACAGCACCAATCTGCGCATGGGAGAAATTCTCAAAGTCACCATGCGAGGGGATCCGGGGGGGCGGGCTGCTTTTCGGATTGTTGGGGTAACGCCGGAAGTCGAAATGCGGGAGGTGGCGCCGGGCCTATACGAAACCCAGCAGCAGTTGCCCTTCAACATGCAGCCGGTCAACAACGGCATCATCGAGGTGATCTTGCAAAGAGGGGGCCAAAAGACCACCCAAACCAGCCCCTCGCCCATTACCATTGCCCCCTAGCGGGATCCCTGCAAAGGGTCAACTAAAATCAGGGTATTGTAGATTTGTTAACAAAACGTGCGGAATTCCCCACCCTCTGTAGAGTGGGGATGGATAGCACCACCGGATCGGTTGTTCGGGGGATAAAGCACTCAGAACTGGGATAGAGTGTGTCTACCCATGGCAACCAGAAGGCAGACCTTTCGACTGT
>NZ_JANSIO010000217.1:0-16607 GCF_047462195.1 Synechococcus sp. R3-13
TGGCTCAAATGAAAGATCAACACAACCTAGGGCTTCAGCTCGCTGGGGATGCGCTCCCCGAAGAGCACGAAGTAGAGAATCCGATAAATGTCCGTGTTCAGGATCCCGGTGGTCGGCACCAACTCTTGGGCGTTCAAGCCCGCAGCGCGAGCAATGACTCCACTGCCGACGTCATCTCCGCTAGCCCAAGCCACGGCAAAGGGAAAGCGCTTGCCATTTTTGTCGGGAGCGGAAATGAACGGCTTGCTACCGGTGCCGTCAACCCCGTCAATGGGGGCACCACTGCCTTCGGGGTCAGTAGGGGGCAGCGGCTCCTCGGCGGATTCGATATCCACCAACTGCATCCCGCCGGCGTTGCTGTCGCTGGTGGTGATCATGAAGGTCTTGGGATTCTTCTCGATAAAGTTGAGAATCACCCCGATGGCATCGTCGGCCCGCTTCATAGCCTCCAGGCAGCCAGAGGCATTGAGGTTATTGCACATGTTGTCGGTGCCCTCTTCTTCGATGACGGCGAAGAAGCCCTTGGGATTGCGGGAGATCCGCGCCAGGGCAAATTCGGTCATCTCGGCAATGGTGGGGGCGCTGGCGATGTAGTTGGGCAGGTTTTGGGCGCGCAGCTCTTCCTCTGGCTTGTCGTAGAAGGTGTCCTCCACGTTGAACACCCCCAAAACTTTGGAAACATCTGCCGGCAGCTTGAGCAGCTCGTCGCGGGTGTAGACAACGGCGTACCCCTTTTTCTTGGCCTCCTCAATCAGGTTGCGGCCATCCTTGCGCTTCCCTTGGCCAAAGCGGCCCTGGACACCTTCCGGCAGCAGCCATTCCTCGCCAGCGCCGAGGATGATGTCTACCCCTGACTCCACCACCTGCAGGGCAATCTCCTCATAGTCGCTGCGCTTGGCAGCTTCGGCAACGAAGGCAGCCGTCCCCGGCTCAATGATGGATCCCGTTTGCACCAGAGCCGTACCCAAGCCTGCCGCCACAGCCTCTTCCATGATCGTGTTCAGGGTGCCGTTGGCAGAGGGGTACTCTTTGCCGTCCGGATCCAACCCAAAGCTCTTGGCGTGGACACGAGTTCCTGTGGCATGGGTCACCGCTCCGGCGTTGGAAGTTCCCCCAAGCTGGTCGAAATGGTGCCCGCGATAGGGGGCAATCACGGGAAGACGATCCCAGTTCAAGAAGCCATCTGGGCCCTTGTAGAGAATGCGCGTAATGTCCCAGTGGGAAGCTGAGGTTCCATCTGGGTGAAAGAAGATTGCACCGTTGCCGGTTGGCTTAGGCGCCGCTTGAGCCACACTAGAGGAAAAAACTGACGAGGACAGCAGACACAAAGTTGCAGCCAAAGCCGCCCTCAAAGAATAGCTACGCATAGCTAACACGCCCTTGCTCGTTCGAAGCTGAACGTTAGAAACGTAACACAGCTTCAGATGAGTTTGCAAGGGCATAGCAATGCAGCAGCGCGAAACGTGCCTGAAGCGAGTGCGCCACTGAGCGATTTCCCCGTCTGACAGTGCAGCTTACGGGGTCTATAACTAACGTTAACTATCTCTTAACTGTCTCATAACTGTCAAGGCTTCTCGCAGGGCTTTTGGGGTACCTGTTCTAAGGCGCAGCCGTCCCTCTCGTCAAGTGGCTCTTCTGGAGGTGATGGCGGGGTTTTTGGCCAGTGGCTGCCATGCTTGCCTAAGCTGTCTGAATTGCTGTTGCCAGCGCTGCAATTCGCCCGCCTCCAACGGGATCCCACCGAAGCGCACCTCCAGGTAGCGCTCCAAGAACTGGATGGCCACCTGGGCTTGTGGTAAGTCGGAGTGGCGCAAGTGTTCCAGGCAGGCCTCAGGGCCTAGGTGGGCTGGGATCCCCACCGCCGTCGCCAGATCCCGCAGTTGCAGATAAAGCCTTGAGATAAGCTGGCGGCGCTGCTGCGACTTGGGTAGAGCCGCCGGGATCCAGCGCATCCCAGCAAAGGCCAGACTCGGTAGCAAGAGGCCAACCATCCAGGTGGGCCAGGGGGGCGGAGGCTGCCACAGGGATCCCAGCAAAACCCCATTGCCGGCAGTGGCCAACAGAATCCACCCCCCATCCTGCCAGCGCACGGCCTGATAGCGGCGGCGGCGGCCCCAATAGGCCATGGATCCGGTGATCAAAACCACCCCCAACACCGGCAGGCCATTCTGCTGCAACGTTTGCCCCAAGGCAACCAGGCTGCGACGGAAGCCAGCACCGATATCCTCTCGATCCGGAGAGGCGGCTACAGCGCTGGCCATCTCCTGAATCTGCCGCCAGATCTGCCGCTGGGTGGATAGGTCGTACTGGATGACGTACTTAAACCAGCGGAAGCGCAAGCTGTCGTAGAAATCTTGAAGGGGATCCCACCAGCTCTGCCGCTGACTAACATTAGCCTCTGCCGGCGTAGCGTCAAAGATGACCCAGCCGTAGGGGCCAAAGGGGATCTCCGTCCAGGAATGAGCGTCGGCATTGCGCACTGCCAGATAATTTTCCTGCGCCACCCAGCGCCCGCCCAAAAAGCCATTCACCATCCGGGCCGGGATGCCAATGCTGCGGGCCAGTATCGTCAGGGCTGTGGCGAAATATTCGCAGTGGCCCCGCCGATGGGTGAACAGAAAGGCTTCCAAAGGCGGTTCAGGGCCGGGATCCGGCAGATCGGTGGTATAGGCGTAGTTCTCCAGCAGGTAGTTCTGCAAAGCCGTCACCTTGCCAAAGACATCGGGGATCCCAGCGGTAACGTCTTCAGCCAAGGCGGGAATGCGCGGATCCAGGTCTGCTGGCAACTGCAGATAGGCTGCCTGTTGGACTGGGTCGAGAGCACTGAACAGCTCCGCGTGGCCTAGCCGGCGCAAGCGCGGGCTTAACTCCCTTGAGATCCGGCTCCGGGCGCGGTAAAGATGGGGCACCTGCCGAGGCAGAGAATGGCCAACATCTCCGGTCTCGCTCAGGATGAGGCGGCGATTCTGCCGTTGCCAAGCTTGTTGCACCGTCGCTGCTCCGCCCCGCTCCAGCCATTCCATCTCCACCAGCGGGGCCACCCCAAAAACGGTGTTGGTGGCCAGCGGCTCCAGATAGATGAGCTGCTCCAGGGGGAGAAGCAGCAGGTCGGGAGCAGTGGGGATCAAGCTGGAGGCAGAGAGATCAAATACCCCTGCTGCGTTGGGGAAAATGGGGATGAAGCGGTCTAGCGTTCGCGACCAGGCCCGTCCATCGTAGCGATCGAAGCTGATCCCGCGCCAGTAGAGGGACTCCACACGGGGCGGCACCCCTGCCGGAAATTCCACCCGCATGACAACGGTGTTATCGGTTTTGAGGGTGCCGAATGCTCCCAGGCTGACTTCCTCGGCAAAGCCGGTGGTCATCACCGGGGAGCGGGCCTGGCGACCCAGAATTCCTAAACTGACCCGCGGGAACAAGAAAAACAAAGCCACGGACAGGATCACCGCCAGCAAAGCCAGGGATCCGAGAAAGCCCAAGAAGTTGAGGTCGATGCCACGGGTTTGGCTGGCTGCCTGCGGGTGCTGCTCTGCTTGCAGGCGCAGGTGGTAAAGGGTGAGGTTGATTAGCCCTACCCCCACGTACAGCAAAAACAGCAGCCCAAAGCTGATGTCTTCGTTGAACAGGGTGGCAATGGCCATCAGCAGCAGAGACAGCACCGCCAACTGGATGTGATCGGCTGCCCGTTCCCGCTGAAACAGCTTGGCCCCTGTTAGGTAAAGCACCAAGCCAATGGCCCCATCGGAAAAGGCAAGGATCCCGGAGATGACCAAAGCCAGCAGGCTGAGCAACACCGCCACCGTCAGAGGCATCCACAGGGGGGCATAGCGGGCAAAAGCAATCCTTGGCGGCTCCCAAAACCAACTGCAGGCCCCTGCGGCCAAGCAAACGGCAATGACCGGTGGCGACAGAGCCTGATCCCCCAGACAAAGGGCCGTGAAGGCGATCCCCACCAACAGGTAAACAAACACCTTTTGAACGGATGGCAGTGTCCAGGTCATGGCCCTTGGGGGTCGATCTTTTCCAGCATAGCCAAGTCTTTTTTGCTACCGGTTTGTCGTCCCCTGGTCGGCTGGGATCCCCTTCTGGACAAAGCGAAGGGCATTAGAATCGTTAGCTAAGAATCGTTAAGATTTTGTTACTCGCCGGTCTCGACGGGATGCCTGTGACACGCTGCGCGAAAAGGTGGTGAGATGTCCAGCCAAAACGAAATTCACGTGGTGGGGGCGCGGCAGCACAACCTCAAAAATGTCAACCTGCGGATCCCGCGCGATCGCCTGGTGGTATTCACGGGCGTCTCCGGATCGGGCAAGTCCTCCTTGGCTTTCGACACGATCTTTGCCGAGGGACAGCGGCGCTATGTGGAATCCCTCAGTGCCTATGCGCGGCAGTTTTTGGGGCAACTGGACAAGCCGGATGTGGATCGCATCGAAGGGCTGAGTCCGGCCATCTCCATCGATCAAAAGTCCACCAGCCACAACCCCCGCTCGACGGTTGGCACCGTTACCGAAATCTACGACTACCTGCGGCTTCTGTACGGAAGAGCTGGGATCCCGCACTGCCCCCATTGCAACCGGGTGATCGCCCCCCAGACGGTGGATCAGATTGTGGATCAGATCATGGCTCTGCCGGATCGGACGCGGTTTCAGTTGCTCTCGCCGGTGGTGAAGGGGAAAAAGGGCACCCATGCCAACCTGTTGCAAAGCTTGCGCCAGCAAGGGTTTGTGCGCGTGCGCATCGACGGCCAGGTGCGGGATCTGAGCGAGGAGATCGAGTTAGCCAAAAACAAAACCCACACCCTTGAGGTTGTGGTGGATCGGCTGGTCAAGAGCCCCGACATAGCGGAGCGACTGGCCGATTCTCTGGCAACCTGCCTGCGCCAGTCGGGAGGAATTGCGGTGGTGGAGCTGCTGCCGCGGGAAGAGGAGCGAGAACAGCTGCTGCAAAAGGTGGCCGAGTCGGCGGGGCAATACCTGAACAGCAAGCCAACGGAGCTGATTTTTTCTGAGCAATTTGCCTGCCCGGAGCACGGTTCGGTGATGGGCGAGCTGTCGCCGCGCCTGTTTTCCTTCAACTCGCCGATTGGGGCCTGTCCTGTCTGCCACGGGCTGGGTTTTGAGCCCATCTTCGACCCCGAGCGGATCGTGCCCGATCCCAAGCTCCCCTTGTACGCGGCCATCGCCCCTTGGTCAGAGCGGGAGAACCCCTACTATCTGGCCCTGTTGGCAGGAGCCGCCAAGGCTTTTGGCTTCGACCTCAGCACCCGCTGGTGCGATCTCACCCCCCAACAACAGCAGATCATCCTCTACGGTGCAGACCAGGAGGTCTACATCGCCGAGGTAGAATCTCAGTACCGAGGCCGGGGGTACTATCGCCGCTATGAGGGGGTGATTCCCCAATTGCAGCGGCACTACCAGGAAACCACTTCCGAAATCTATCGGCAAAAGCTGGAAGCCTACCTCACCTACCGTCCCTGTTCCGCCTGTGGGGGATCCCGTCTCAAGCCGGAAGCTCTGGCCGTGCGCATCGGCGGCTACCGCATTACCGATCTCACCGAGATCTCCATCCGCGACTGCCTGCACCGCCTGGAGCAGTTGAAACTTACCCCGCGACAAGTGCAGATCGGCGAGCTGGTGCTGCGGGAGATCAAAACCCGGCTGCAGTTTTTGGTGGATGTGGGCCTGGACTACCTAACGCTGGCCCGCCCGGCCATGACCCTCTCCGGCGGCGAGGCGCAGCGGATCCGGCTGGCCAGCCAGATGGGCTCCGGCTTGACGGGGGTGCTCTACGTGTTGGACGAACCCTCGATTGGCCTGCACCAGCGGGACAACGAGCGCCTGTTGCAAACCCTGTTTCGCCTGCGAGATCTGGGCAACACCCTGATCGTGGTGGAACACGACGAAGAAACCATCCGTGCCGCCGACCACATCGTCGATATCGGCCCTGGGGCCGGCATCCACGGGGGGGAAGTGGTGGCCCAGGGATCCCTGGCGGACATCATGGCCTGCGAGCGCTCCATCACCGGAGCTTATCTTTCGGGGCGGCTGCGGATCCCTACCCCTGCGCAGCGGCGGGCTGGGAAAGCGGTTGCCCTCAAGCTCACCAATGCCCACAAAAACAACCTCAAGCACATCGATGTGGAGATCCCTCTGGGCAAGTTGGTCTGTGTTACAGGCGTCTCCGGCTCCGGCAAATCCACCTTGGTCAACGAATTGCTCTACCCTGCCCTGCAGCACCATCTTGGACACAAGGTGCCCCAACCCGCGGAGATGGGAGAACTTGAGGGCATCGAACACATCGACAAGGTGATCGTCATCGACCAATCTCCCATTGGCCGTACCCCCCGCTCCAACCCTGCCACCTACACGGGTTTGTTTGATCCCATCCGCCAAACCTTTGCCCAAACCTTGGATGCCAAGGCCAGAGGCTACCCATCCGGCCACTTTTCCTTCAATGTCAAGGGGGGGCGCTGTGAAGCCTGCAAAGGGCAGGGGGTGAACGTGATTGAAATGAACTTCCTGCCCGATGTGTACGTCACCTGCGAAGTCTGCGGGGGCAGCCGTTACAGCCGCGAAACCCTGCAGGTCAGGTACAAGGGCAAGAACATCGCCGAAGTCCTGGATATGACGGTGGGGGAGGCGCTGGAGTTTTTCGCTGCCCTGCCTCCTGCCGCCAAGATCCTGCAGACCTTGGCCGATGTGGGCCTCGATTACATCAAGCTGGGCCAGCCAGCTCCTACCCTCTCCGGTGGGGAAGCGCAACGGGTCAAGCTGGCCGCAGAACTGGCCCGCCGCTCCACCGGCAAAACCCTCTATCTGCTGGATGAGCCCTCCACCGGCTTGTCTTTTTACGATGTCCACAAGCTCTTGAACGTCCTGCAACGGCTGGTGGATACGGGCAACACCGTGCTGGTGATCGAGCACAACCTGGACATTCTCCGCTGTGCCGATTGGATCATCGACCTGGGGCCAGAGGGCGGCGACCGCGGCGGCCAGATCATCGCCGTTGGCACTCCAGAACAGGTGGCTGAGCAGCCCGGATCCCATACAGGGCGATATTTGAAGCAGGTTTTGCAACAACATCCCCCAGGTCGCTGAGCAACTCAGCCTGCTCCAGGGAGAAAGTTGACCGAAAGCGGCTGTCGGGATCCCCTTTCGCTTTTTGCTCTGCTCACCTCAGCCATGGCGGTGGAGGACTGATGCGGCGAGGACTCTATCCCACCCAGGTGCTCCGCACCGTGAACGCAAGGGTGAACGGTTAGCCTGAGTCTCACGTCGCTATGGCATGATGGGTCGGAAAGCAAAGGTTCGTACTTTCCCCATGGTAGGGCAGACCCTGGGTGGCCGCTATCAGATCTTGGAAGCACTGGGATCCAGCGGACAAACCTACTTGGCACAGGATAGCCATCATCCTGAGCGGCTTCGGGTGGTGATCAGGCGCTGGCAGGCCGGCCAAAATGCTCCGCACCGCGAACACAGTGAGGACTCCGCCTCGCTACGGCATCTCTTTCAGCAAGAAGTGGCCCTGCGGGAGCACCTGGGATCCCACGAGGGTATCCCCCGCCTGTTGGCCTGCTTTGAGCAAGAGGGGGAGTTTTATTGGGTGGAAGAATGGGTTGAAGGGCCCACCCTGGAACAAGCTCTATTGCTAGGTAACGCAACCGAGAGGGGCCAGCTAACGACTCCGTCCCGCCAAATGCACTGCCATTGGGGGCACGACTGGACAGAGGCTGAGGTACGAGCCTTGTTGCAGGATGTGCTGCAAACCTTGGCCTTCCTGAATGGGGAAGGGGTGAGCTGCTGCAACCTGCAGCCCTCTCGCTTGATCTACCGTCAGGCGGATGGCCGATGGGTGTTGTTGAAGTGGGGGGGTGAGGAACAGGGTCTGGCTTTTTCCGGCTCTGGCTTCGGGAACCCCTATGGCCCCAGGCATTGCAGCGACCTCTATGCTCTTGGGCTGATTGCCCTGCAGGCCCTCTGCGGGATCCCGCCCCAGAAGCTGTTTCGCGACCCGTTGACGGGGGAGTTGCGCTGGCACGATCTGGCCTCTACTAGCGCTCCTTTTGCTGCTTTTCTGGATCGTTTGGTGAGCTGCAACCCACAACAGTGCTTTCCTTCAGCAACAGCAGCTCTGGCCGCTTTGCAGGCTTTGCCCCCCGCCGAGAGCCCCCCTGCCGCCGAACTCCTGTCCCAGCCCAGCCCTGTCGCCGCCGAGCCCTTACAGGAGCCAACCACCCCACCGCGTTCTCCGGTATCGCTGCGGGCGCGTCCCCGGATCCCACCGGTTTGGGCAGGAGGCAGCTTGGCGGCTTTGCTGGCGTTGACGGTGGCAGGGGTATGGCAGATGAGGGCGAACCTTGGCCTGCGGGGGGAGCCCAAGGATTCTGTCCCCCTCACGAGAACGGGATCCTCTAGCCCGGCAAAGCGCAACGGCCTGGGACTCCGTCCTACTCGCGAGAACGGTTCTCATGCCTCCGTCCCCACCGCCGTCACGGTCGCGGAAGCGTCGCGTAGCGATAACGACCCGGCAGACTGGGCCAAGTCTTTGCAGCTCAAGGCTACGCTGGAAGGCCCTGTCGCCGTCACTGCTCTGGCCATCAGCCCGGATGGAAATCTCCTTGCTGCCGGGGGAGACGACGGCGTGATCCGGCTTTGGGATCCCCAGGCTGGCCAACTGCTCCAGAGCTGGGCAGGCCACGAGGGATCCGTTGAGGCACTGGCCATCAGCCCAGATGGTACCTTTTTGGTGAGTGGGGGGGCAGACAAGACGGTACGGGTCTGGGATCTGGCGACCCTGGGGGATCCGGCTCTCTCGCCTGGGGATGTGCTGGCGCGGCTGCAGTTGCAAGGGCACACCGGGTTGATCAACAGTGTCGCCATTAGCCCCGATGGTCGTTGGATTGCCAGTGGCAGCGCCGACCGCACCATCCGCCTTTGGCAGGCCGACAACGGCCAGTTGATCCGCACCCTGGCGCCTCCCACTGCTGCCGCCCAGGAGACCCCTCAGAGGGCTGGCATTACAGCAGTGGCCTTTGGCCCAAGACCTACCCGTATGAATACTTCCCACCAATCTGAAGGGATCCCCCCTCGGATCTTGGTGGCCGCCAATGGAGATCCCACCGTTCACCTTTGGGATCCTGGCAGCGGGGCCTTGCTGGAAACCCTAAAGGCCGACTACCCCATCGAGCAGGTGCTTCTGAGCCCAGATGGCCGCTATTTGCTCGCTGGCAGTACCGGTGGCATCTTGGTCTGGAACTTGGGCACGGGATCCTTGGAGCGCACCTTGCCCCAGACTTTGTCTGGCTTGGCCGCCCTTGCCCTCAGCCCTGATGGCCGCTTGCTCGCCAGCGGCACCGATTACCGCGCTCACCAGATCAAGCTCTGGGATCTGCGCAGCGGAGAACAGTTGCGCACCCTGGGCGGCCAGACTTGGATGGTGAGCGTCTTGCTGTTTGGCCCCGGTCGCGGAAGCGTCCCGCAGCGATATGGGCAGACCCTTCTCAGTGGTGGCGCCGATGGCTCAATTCGCATTTGGGGGCCAGCCGACCCAGCTCAGCCCTAGTGGGATCCAAGCAGATAAAATACTCGACGAAGAAGGGATCCCGGCAGAGCATGGGCAAAGTTGTCATCATTGGGGCGGGGCTGGCCGGCTTGGCTTGCGCCAAAGTGCTGAGCCAGGCGGGGTGGAGGGATGTCCTGGTTCTGGAAAAAAGCGACGGCCCTGGGGGGCGGGTGCGTACCGACAAGGTGGATGGCTTTCGCCTGGATCGCGGTTTTCAGGTGCTGTTCACCGCCTATCCCAAAGTGCGACAGCATTTGGATCTGGGCAAGCTCGATCCCCGTCCCTACCGGCCCGGCGCTATTTTGGCTCAACCCGGTCGCTGCTGGCTGTTGGGGGATCCCCTACGGGATCTGTCCAGCCTTCTCCCCTCTTTGCTCAACCCCTTGGCCAGCTTTGGGGACAAGCTCAAGGTGCTGCAATTGCGATCCGAGCTGGCGCGCCGCAGCCCGGAGCAGGTTTTTCAAGAAGGGCTAGGGGGATCCGATTGCTCGCTGCGGGAGTTTCTGGAGCAGTACGGCTTTTCCCAACAGATCTGCCAGCACTTTTTCTACCCCTTTTTCCGCGGGATCCTTCTAGATCCGGATCTGGGCAGTAGCGCCCGCCTCTTTGCCTTTTATTTCAAGATGATGGCCGAGGGATCCATTGTCACCCCGGCCTTGGGCATGGGAGAACTGGCCCGACAACTGGCCGGTCACCTGTCCCCCGAACAGATTCGCTACCAAACCCCGGTGGAGCGCATCCTGGCAGAAGACGGGAAAGTGCGCGGGATCCGCACCGCCAAGGGTGAAGAGATCCCTGCCGAGTGGGTAGTTTGTGCTACTGATGCCCCTCAGGCACGGGCCTGGCAGGCGGAGCTGTGCCCTCAAGCCCCCACCCCCATTCCCACCCAGGGGCGAGCGGTGACCTGTCTCTACTTCTGCGCCCCCTTTTCCCTCAGCCGCGGCGCCTACTTGTACCTCAACGCCACCGGCCAGGGCTGGATCAACCATTGGGTCCAACTTACCCGCATCAGCCCGGCGCTGGCTCCTCCTGGCCAACACCTGTATTCGGTGGTGGTGCTAGGGGATCCCCCCTTGAGGGACGAGGAACTGGCCCAAGCCTGCCGGGCCGAGCTGCAAACTTACTTCCCCGTCGCGGCAGCGTCGCGTAGCGATAAAGCCCCCTTGGAGCAACTGCGCCTGCTGCGGGTGTACCGGATCCCTTTTGCCCAGTTTTTGCAGCCGCCTAGCTTCCAGCAGCATTTGGTTCCCACCTATAGCGGTCTGCCAGGCCTTCTCTGGGCTGGGGAATACACCCACCAGAGCAGCATCGAGGGATCACTGCGCAGCGGCGAACAGGCAGCGGCGTGGATTCTCCAAAAATCGGCGTAAATCTGTACAAAGCAATACAGACTTTCTTAAGCCTATTCCCAGCAGCAAAGCCGGGATCCCGTGGTATGAAGGGGGTGGACTTGGTTGCCCACGAGGATCCCTCTGTCATGCAAAACGCTACCCTCAGCCCCATCCCGCTCCTGCAGCGGTCATTCGAGATGGCGGGCCCCATCTATGGGCCGCTGCTGATCCTGGCCTCTCCTGGCTTTATCATTCCCATCGTTGCGGAGCTGATCCCGCTTGCTGGGGGGATCCTCAACTTGGCCTATGGCCTGATTGGTGCGCCCATCCTGGCAGGGGCAGCCTTTTGGCTGGTGGATCAGCACTTGAAGCAGCGAACTCCCCCGCTGGGCAACAGCCTGGATCGGGCTGTCTCCAAGGCAGTGCCTCTGGTATTCGGCAGCATCCTGCTGGTGTTGATTGTCTCGCTGGGGACGCTGTTGTTTGTGCTTCCCGGCATCTACTGGGGGATAAGGCTGGCTTTCACGCTCTGCGCGATTGTCCTGGAAGACAAAGGTGCCACGGAAGGGTTGGGCTACAGTTGGAACCTCGTCAGGGGCCGTTGGTGGGGGGTGTTTTGGGCATTTCTGGCTGTGGGTTTGATCTTCGGCATCGCGAGCCTGATTTCGTTTTTTGTTGGGGGGATCCTGGGAGATACCCTAGGTGCGGCTGTGGTTGGGAATGCTGCCGCCACGGCAGTTGCGCCTATCCTCAATATCTATACAGTGCTCCTGTTCCGATCCCTGCAGCAGCTGCAAGCGCAAGCAGCGTAGTTTGGCTTGCCCTCACCCCCAATCCTTCCCCCCTGGCGAGAGGGAAGTTGCAGTTGGCCTAGGGAGAAGGGCGCTCCAGGATCCCTCCCCCCAGCAGGAGATCCCCGTGGTACCAGACGGCGGCTTGGCCAGGAGTGACCCCAAACTGCGGCTCGGCAAACTGCAGCTTTACCCGCTCTGGCGATTCCGGGATCACCATGGCGGGCACTGGGGGGGTACGGTAGCGCACCTGAACCTCAACAGCCAAGGATGCCGTCGGCGCCGGGATAGAGACCCAGTTGACTTGGCTTACCCACGCTTCAGCCTGGGTAGCCTCCTCCCGTTCCCCCACAACAACGCGGTTCATGGCCGCATCGATGCGCACCACGTAAAGCGGACGGGAAGAGGCAATCCCCAACCCCTTGCGCTGGCCCACCGTGTAGTGGTGGATGCCCTCATGGGATCCCAGCACTCGCCCCTGGGTATCGACGATTTCCCCTGGCCTTTGCCCAAGGTACTGATCCAAAAAGCTCCGCATCGAGCCATAGGTTTCAATCAAGCAGAGATCCTGGCTTTCGGGCTTGTCGGCTGTAACCAGCCCGTAGCGGGCAGCCAACTGACGGGTTTGGGCCTTGGTGTACTCGCCCAAGGGGAAGAGGCTATGGGCTAGGTGCTCTTGGCTGAGGTCGTAGAGAAAATAGGACTGATCCTTCTGCCGATCTACCGCCCGCAGGAGTTGGTAACGTCCTAGCTCGGCGTTAAAGCGCACCCGTGCGTAGTGGCCGGTGGCCATCTGCGAGATGCCCAGCTTTTCGCGGGCATAGGCCAGCAACGGGCCGAACTTCACCGTTTTGTTGCATTGGGAGCAGGGTAGAGGGGTAATGCCCTCCGCGTAGCCGGCTACCAGGTAATCGACAATGTTGGCCTGGAACAGCTCGCGGCTATCCACCACATGGTGCGGGATCCCCAGCTGCTCACAAACAGCTGCCGCATCCACCAAGCCTTCGGTGCAGCACTGGCCCTTCCCCCTCATGAGCCAGAGGGTGACCCCCTCCACGGCATAGCCCTGTTCCTGCAAAAGGGCCGCCACCGTAGAGCTATCCACACCCCCAGAAAGGGCCGCCACAATGCGGGGCCGCGACGGGGATGCAACAGGTGAAACCGATGAGTGGGGGCTGATAACCATTGAGACAAGGGATCCTAGGAAAAGAAAGGCTCAGCCGGAAACAGACGAGGCCTCTCTCTGGGAATTGGGGAACCCGGAACAAGCTGAGCCGGGATCTTTACTTTAGCCTTCCTCAGAATTGGCTGGCCCGGATCCCTTCTCAGGGGTGGTTTCTGAGATGCCCCTTTGCCGCAAGCGCCGCAGCGAATCCAGAGCCGCCGCCGCAACGCTATCGTGGGGATCCCTGGCCAGGTAGTTGAGAGCAGAAACGCTCTTGGGAGAGGGCAAATTGCCCAGCGCTTGGGCCAGCCGCTGCCGCACCAGCCAGTCTTCCGATTGGGCAAACTCCAGAATCCGATCCAACGCCCGCAGATCCCCCAATTCCCCCAAAGCCGCAATGGCCGCTTGCTGCAGCAACACCTCCGGCCCATCCAAGGCTCGCAGAAGCACCTCGTAAGCCCGCGGATCCTTCAAGTTCCCCAAGGCCACCGCCGCGCTGAAGCGCACCAGCCACTCCACATCTTCGTAAAAGGCGCGCACCAGGGCCTCAAAAGCCCGCGGATCTTCCAAATAGCCCAGGGCACCTGCCGCGTCGGCGCGAATGCCATAATCCGGGTCTTGGGTGAGGATTTCCAGCAATTTGGGCAGACAGGCGTCTGTTTGCTTGATCCCCAGGGCAAAGACGGCAAAAGAGCGCACCTGCAGGTTCTCATCGTCGATGACCTGCAAAATCAGCGGCACCGCCTGCTCTGCCGGCACATCCCGCAACTGGGCCAAGGCCACCATCCGGTCCGCAGAACGCGGGCTGCGCAAGCGTTGAGCGATCTCCCGTAAACGGGCGGGGTTGGCGGGATCCAAAGCAGAGACAGTCATGGCGTTAACAAATATTTACAATCTTTCTTCAGTATGGCAAACGAGGCTGCGCTTGGACAGAGGCCGTCTTTGTCTGGCCCGGTCGGGATCTCTGGGGACATGGTGCCACTGTTTCGATCGACAAATCCTAGCACTGTTGTCGAGAAAAGCAGGTTGACTTGGCCCCATCACGAAGATTTTGGATATTTTGGTGGAGAGGATACGAGGCTCTCCCGGTGGTCTCTATGCTGAAATCGCTGCCTGCTCGCCCATTGTCCTGCTTTCTTGTAGCCGGCCTGCTGTTGGCAGGGGGCATTGCGTTTTTGGCCCCCCGTTGGTTCCCGGCTCTGGCCAACGAACAGGCTGTTCCTGAGGCCGAACTGGCGCTTCGGCCCCTCTTGCCTCCGGGATCCCGGATCCTCAGCTCGCGGCGATTGAGCGACACAGAAGCGGAAATTTGGGTGGAGTCTCGGGGGGGAACCAGCCCTGTGATCATGCGGCTGAATGCTGCAGGGACTTGGGAACAGGATATGAGCGCCACCTTGGCCCGCGGAGCCAGCCAGATGCAAGCTCTCGCCCGGCAACAAACGGTGAACTTGCCTGCCGGCTTTGGCCAGACCGCCCCCGATCAACCCCCGCCGCCGGTGCCCTCCCTTCTGCAGGCTACCCAAGCTGCCTCTAGCCTGATCCCGCCAGTGGATCGAGAGCAGGAAACCCAGCGGGCCTTGAGTGGGGCTGGCCGTGTGGATCCCTTTGTGCCCCAGAACATTCGCGCTCCTGAACCGCAGATTGTCCTGCCGCCCCTGCCTCCACCTCCGGTTTTGCCCCCTCCTGGCAGCGGCAATGGCGCCCCTGTAGCCGTGGCTACCCCGATCCCAACGCCTACCCCTGACCCAGCTGCGTTTGCCCGCAGTGTACAGGTTTCCGGGATGATACAGATTGGCGGCGAGTCCTTTGCTCTGGTTTCTGGCCCAGGTGTCATTCCCGCTGTGGTGCAGGCCGGGCAAAACTACCAAACCGCCAAGGTGGCCGGAGTATTGGTGCCAGAGCGACGGGTTGTGCTCTCGGAAGGGGGAGAAACGGTCGTGAAGCAAATGGAAGACACCAGCGTGATTGTAGGTGCGCCCTAGCTTCAGCAGCAGCAAGACACCGACGGTAGAACGGGCTTATTCCAAGTAGCAGCCAACTAGCAGTAAAACAGTTGGCTGGCTTGATTCCCAACTCCCCCTTCCAGAGGGGACGGGGGCAAGGGTCAGAGGCTACTTGAACGGGCTCGGAACAACCCTAGTTGGAAGATAGGAGTTGCCAGATCTCCAGATCCCGAGATCTTGGCGGCAAGGCCGAGAAGACTTCAAAAGCGGGGTTCGCTGCTGAGGCGGGAGGGCTGCTGTTTTAGGTAGCGCAAAAACTCCCGCAGCTCGGCGTCGCTGAGTTGGTGGCGAGATTTCTTCTGAAAGCGACGTTCCAAAAACTCTTGTCCTTCCTTGCGGCCCCAGCCAATGCGCTGCATCTCCACATCCGTTTGGGCAATGATGTCCGACAGATCATCCCCATAGGCCGCCGGCTCACTTAGACCGGGCAGCTCTGGGGAACTTGGCTTTGCAGGGATCCCTATCGACTCGGGGGCTGGAGAAGCAGGGGAAGACTGAGCGTGTCCGTTGGCCAACTCAGGAGTTGGCAGATAAGGCACCCTGGCGGCAGCAGAATCCATGCCCAAACTCAAAGAGGAAGTGGGGCGACCAAATCCTGCGTGGTGGAGGGCGCGCTTCAAGGCAGCATCTTCCGCCTCTTCGACGGTGTTCGAGCCAGCCATGCCACTGCCCAAAACCGTGTTGTTCACCACCACCTGGGCTCTGACGATGTAGATCCCTTCTTCCACCCGCAACAGATCGGTGAGCAAGCTGCCCATGGGGTACCGCTCTCGAAAGTCTTGGATCATGTTGGCGTCAGAACCTGTTGCTGCTGAAGCTCTGAGTACAAGCTAGCCCGAAAGTTAACTTGGCATCCAGATCTCAATCCAATCCCACCCTCAATATCGACATTGAATTGATATAAAGCGAGAGATCTCAACAAGAGGGAGCTGTCCGAGCAGATAACATCCCGGCTGGTGAGGGTATGCTATGGCCAAGGAATCCAGTTATATTAAGCAAGCGTCAACCCACGTGGCTGGCTTGGAAAACCTGAATTATCAGCAGCTCAGCCTTGACTCTTAGCTCTATTGTCGGCGCCAAGACAGATGGGGGACTATGGCCAGCGATACCATCGGGGTCAGCTCAGCGAGTTTGGGACGGGCAGCCATTCGAGAGCGCAACTACGGCACTGCTTTGCAGTTGCTCCGGCGAGCTTATCGTGCGGATCCCAGCCCAGAGAATGCCCGTTGGCTGGCCACCGCCTACGAGGAGGCGGGTTACCTTCAATTGGCCGCTCTGTACCGAGAATTGGCCCAAGAGCGCAGGGAGACTCCCAAAGCGATTCAATTTCAAGCCCCCAAACCTCCCAGCACCCTTGAGGAGCTAAAGCAGCCATCTCCTGAACCGCCGGATCGCAAGACCATTCCCTTGCCGCAGCCGATCCCACGCCCAACCCCACCCGCATCTCCTCCGGATCAGCCAATTTGGGTTTACAAGCCCACCCCCATCGATCCCAAAAGCATCAGCCGCCAAGCGCCCCTTCGACCTCAAGCTGCAGAGCCTGCCCCTTCCCCTCAACCATCGGCGGAGAGGGACGACTATCTGCCGGTTCAGCACGCCCCGGATTTGAAAAACCCGCAGCAGGGATCCCCCTTTGTGCGGCGACTGAACCAACTGCATCGCCAGTTTAAGGATCAGCCCACAGCGGAACTGGCGCTACAACTGGCGGAAGCCTACGACGAGCAAAAGAACTTTAAAGAGGCCCAGCGCTACTACC